>JALSGU010000128.1 GCA_026982575.1 Paracoccaceae bacterium
CCGCTATTGGCGATATTCAATACCAAAGGCGCGGGAAAACTGTCATCGTTGACTGTAATCGTTGCAACCGGCGACAGGGTAAAAGTTACTTGACCCGGCGTGGTTGCAGATGGCACCGCTTTTATCCAGTCAGCCGCAATGACAACTTCGTCATCCGGTGCCGAGATAAACAGATCGGTATATTCAACCGAATTATCCGCGCCGATATTTCGTTCCGAAAAAGAAACGATGCCGCCGGATTGGGTGGTTATATCGGAAATTCCGTCAAAGAACCCCGCAAGATCATCCTGGGCCATGACCGCGGATGATGATCCGATCACCAGCGCAGTCGAGATACCTAAAATTTTATTTTTCATTATCATATTTCCTTACTTTTCTAAAGAATCGATCAATTTTAACAACTGAACTTATTATGACCAACTTTCTTGAATGTATGTCCTGCCTTATGTAGGCGCAAATTTAATTATATCAAAGCACATATCGTGAAATATCGGTGCTGCGCGATAATTCGCCCAGATGTTTTTCAACAAACGCCGCATCAACAGTCACTTTATCACCGCCTCGATCCGGTGCCTCAAAGCTTAGCTCCTCAAACACCCGTTCCAGCACCGTATAAAGCCGCCTTGCCCCGATGTTTTCAACCGAATGGTTTACTTCGGCCGCAATTTTGGCCAATGCGGCAATGCCGTTTTTGGTGAAATCAACGGTCACCTGTTCGGTGGCCATCAATGCAGTATATTGTAACGTCAGGGCATTATCGGTTTCGGTCAGAATACGCACGAAATCTTCTTCGGTGAGGGCACGCAATTCCACCCGTATCGGCAACCGGCCCTGTAATTCTGGCAAAAGATCGCTGGGTTTGGCAATGTGAAATGCGCCCGAGGCGATAAACAGGATATGGTCGGTTTTAACAGGGCCGTATTTGGTGGAAACCGTGGTGCCCTCGATAAGCGGCAGCAAATCGCGCTGCACGCCTTCGCGTGAAACATCGCCGCCGCGCGCATCGCTGCGCGCGCAAACCTTGTCGATTTCGTCCAGAAATACAATGCCGTGCTGTTCCACCGATTCAATCGCTTTGGTGTTTACAGTTTCCTCGTCCAGCAATTTGTCGGCTTCTTCCGCCACCAGCAATTTATAACTGTCTTTGACCTTTACCTTTTTGCGCGTGGTGCGCCCGCCCATGGCTTTGCCAAACATATCGCCAAGGTTCAGCATGCCCATGCCAGCACCGGGCTGGCCGGGGATATCCATCATTTGCAAGGGGTTGGAATTATCGGCGACATCAATTTCGATCTCTTTTTCATCCAGCAATCCATCGCGCAGTTTTTTGCGAAACATTTCCAGTGTCTGTTCGCGCGCGTCGGTTCCAGCCAGTGCGGTTAATACCCTGTCTTCGGCAGCCTCATGGGCGCGGGCTTTTACGTCTTCGCGCATTTTTTCGCGGGTCATTAAAATGGCACTATCGACCAGATCACGGATAATCTGTTCCACATCGCGGCCCACATAGCCAACTTCGGTAAATTTTGTTGCCTCGACCTTTAGAAATGGCGCATTGGCCAGTTTTGCCAGCCTGCGCGATATTTCGGTTTTGCCAACCCCCGTAGGCCCGATCATCAGGATGTTTTTGGGGTATACTTCGTCGCGCAGATCATCCGCCAGCTGGCTGCGCCGCCAACGGTTGCGCAACGCCACGGCCACGGCGCGTTTTGCGTCGTTCTGGCCAATGATAAAGCGGTCGAGTTCCGAGACTATTTCACGGGGTGTCAGGTCTGTCATGTGGTTTCCGTATAAGGTGGGAGTCGTTTTTTCAGGGGAAAGTCGGGTAATCTATGCATGATTTTGGCGCGGATCTGCGCCCACCATGTGCCAAGCACCGTAATAAACACCCCGATGGTTAAAAAAGTGGCAATGGCTGCAAATTCATCACCGCCACCGGTGCTGCCCTCAAAGGCCGCATAGATCAGAAAGCCCATATAAAGAATGCCTGCGGTTAGAAATGATCGCCGGTCAATGATCAGCGCGATAATCGAAATGGCCAGCAAAGCCAGTGACGTAAGCGTATAACCAAGCGCGCCGCCGGTATTAAACAGGGTTAACCCAACGGTATTAACAATGGCGACCGCCGCCAGCACATGCAGCCAGAAACCCGATGCGGCAAACCGGCTGACGCGGTGCGGGTCTTTGGTGTCAAAATACATGGCCAGAATAAATACCAACACCCCGAAAACCATGGTTGCCATCGGAAAATAACTGGCATTGTTCAGATCAAAAATGCCTTGGCGCAGCTCAAACACATCCAGCACATTTGGTGACATAATAGCCGCAATTGCCAATGCGACAACCGCGCCGTAAAGGCCAAATAAAAACATCGAAAACGGCAATTTGAAAATTTTGAACCAGATCGCCATCGCTACCATGCCAATCAGGGCTGTATATAAAAAATCATATTCTGACGGGTTGACCGGATCAAAAAACAACACAAAGAAAAAAGCGCCGATATTACCGGCAAACACAATGGCCAGAAAAATGCTGGGCAGGTTCATGCGGCGCTTCAGGGTAAAATAAAACGCCATGGCAAAGCTGATCGCAGCCCCGATAAGCGACACAAAAATATTGCCCTGTGCAGCCATCAACCAGATCAAGCCGCCGCTGAACAACATGCCAAGACCAACGGTTACAAATATTTCGGCAAATCCCTTGAACAATTCAAACGGTTCGTCATCAACCTGCATATGGTCGCGAAATCCAAGCCGGCTTTCGGCAAAAACCTGTAAACGGCTGGCTTGCGCCTCGGACAGGATATTGGCGGCCACTGCCGCGCGAATGTCATTCATGTTGAAATCAGGCATCGATGCTCTCCACAATCATGTTGCCATTGGTAAACACGCATATTTCGGCAGCAATTTCCAAGGCGCGTCGTGCAATGCCTTCGGCATCTTTGTCAGTTTCCATCAAGGCCCGCGCGGCAGCCAGTGCAAAATTACCGCCCGAACCCACAGCGGCAATATCGTTTTCGGGTTCCAGCACATCACCGGCACCGGTGATGATAAACAGGTCTTTGCCATCGGTGACAATCAACATGGCCTCAAGGTTTTTCAGGTATTTATC
>JALSGU010000129.1 GCA_026982575.1 Paracoccaceae bacterium
GCCCCCTTGGCCACCACCGCCCCCTTGCTCTCCCCATGCTCCACCAAATACGCCGCGCAGTTCAGCGCATCTTGGCGATAAGACGTCACCAACCCTTTCCGCGTCGCCCCGCCCGCATTCGGGTCGCCCTCGCGCCGTGCAAATTCGCGCAGCAACCGCGACTGGCGTTTCACAGATTTACGCGGACGATAGGGCACAGGATCAGCCAGCACCTCCACAAACCCGTCGCGCAAGCGCACCGTCATCAAGCCCAAGCCCAGCCTCCGGCACAGGGCCAAGTTCGCCTTGATCGCTTTGCCTTTGGGTTTCAACACTGCTAGATAAACCGTGTCGCTAATGGCCAACCGCGCTACGCCTTGTTGCAACAGCGCCAGCGAAAATGCCAGTTTCAGCTCCACCAGCACCGGCGCATCTTTGCCCCGTATGCCAACAACATCCACTGCGCCGATCTCAGCTTTAACCTCATAGCCCTGCGCCTCCAAAAAGGATTTCACGGGTGGGTAAAGATCGGTTTCACGAGGTTTCATATTGGAAAACTAACCGTGCAAAGGAAGGGTGACAAGCCGCTGATTCCATCTTATAAGACCAGCAAATATTGCAGCGCAGCAAAGAGAAACAAAATGATCAAGATTTTCGGCCACACCGCCCCTGACACCGACGCCACCTGTTCCAGCCTGATCTGGGAATGGTATCTGAATGAAATGCAGCAAAAACCCGCCAAGGCCTATGTGCAAGGCGCGCCCAATACCGAGGCCGCATTTGTGTTGCAGCGCTGGGGGTTTGACACGCCTGCGTTGCTGGATCTGGCGGATGGCGACAAGGCCGTGATTGTTGATACCAACAATCCGGCCGAGCTGCCAGAAAACATCAACAATGCCGATATCAAACAAATTATCGACCATCACCTGCTGGTCGGCGGCATTAAAACCAAAGCACCGATCAATGTCACCATCCGGCCTGTCGCTGCCACGGCCACTGTGATGTATAGCATCATGCGCACGCCCGCGCTGGAACAAATGCCCGATGCGATCAAGGGGCTTATTCTATCGTGCATTCTGTCCGACACGCTGGAATTCCGTAGCCCGACAACCACGCCGCGCGATGTTGAAATTGCCAAGCGGCTGGCGGCGGATCTGGGCATTGATATTGGCGAATATGCGGCTGAAATGTTCGCGGCCAAATCCGATATTTCGCATTTTTCCGATGCGGAACTGCTGCGGCTGGATTCCAAAAAATTCGAGGTTGATGGTGTGAAATTCCGTATCTCGGTGCTGGAAACCACCAGTCCCGCGACAGTATTGGAACGCACTGACAGTATTATCAACAGCATTCCCGCAGTTGCCAACGCCGATGGTGTTGATCAGGTATTGCTGTTTGTTGTCGATATCCTGAACGAGGCCGCAACGCTGATTATCCCCAATGAAACGGTGCGTGTGATTGCGCAAAAATCCTTCGGGGTTGCTGTGGATGGCACCACCGTGCTTTTGCCCGGCGTCATGTCGCGTAAAAAACAGATCATCCCGAACCTCAAGGCGTAACCGGATAAAAAACCGAGCGCAGCGAGGCCAGCGCAAAGATCAGCCTGCGGCGCGAGTTTTCTTACAACAAAGAATACGGGCAAGCAGCCACGTAATTATATTTCAATTACGTTTTGATATTTGAATAATAATTGCGCGACCATCTTGCGCCTCGCTTTAGCCTTTGCTATGGATGTTGCATTGCAACAACCACCTTGAACCCAAGGATATACCGGAAATGGGCGCTATGCTTGATCAGCCTCAACATAACCTGCCAGTTGGCACCATTTGTATCGAAGACCTTGAAATCGGTATGGAGCGTTCAATTGCCAAAACCATTGGCGATGCTGAAATCAAGATGTTTGCCGAACTTTCCACCGACCATAACCCCGTGCATCTTGATGAAACTTATGCGCAAGACACCATTTTCGGCGGCCGTATCGCCCATGGTTTGCTTTCTGCCAGCCTGATTTCTGCCGTAATCGGCGAGCAGCTGCCCGGCCATGGCACGGTTTATCTAAAACAAAACCTGACCTTTATGGCCCCCGTGCGCCCTGGCGATCGGGTTGAGGCGGTGGTGAAAGTTCTTGAAATTGATTACGCAAAACGCCGCGTGACCCTTGATTGCCGCTGTCTTGTGGGCGATACGGTTGTTTTGAAAGGTGACGCGCTGGTTCTGGCGCCAAGCCGCAAGTTCGACTAGGGAAGCAGGCCGCGCCTGCTGGTGCATATGCAGGTTTTTAACAGCTTTGATATTCCGGCCACCGCGCGCGGTGCCTCGGTGGCTATGGGCAATTTTGACGGGGTGCATCTGGGGCATCAATCTGTCATTGATCTGGCGCGGCGCAATGATGCGCCGTTGGGGATCATCAGTTTTGAACCCCATCCGCGCAGCTTTTTCAGCCCGAACAGCCCGCCGTTTCGGTTGATGAATGCCGCCGCCAAAGCCCACCGTCTGGAAAAGCTGGATGTTGAATTCCTGTTTGACCTGCCCTTTGATGCACAGCTTTCGAGCCTTACAGCCAAAGAATTCGTGCGTATTGTTCTGGCTGAAAACCTTGGTGTTTCCCATGTGGTTGTCGGGGCCGATTTCCAGTTTGGCAAAGGACGAGAGGGCAATGTCAAAATGCTGGCATCCCTGTGCAAGCCCTTTGGAATTTCGGTTACCATTGCGCCGCTGGTTTCGGGCGAAAACGGGCCTTATTCATCATCCGCCATTCGCGCCAGCCTTGCCGCTGGCCAACCCGCCGAGGCGGCAAAAATGCTGGGCCATTGGCACCGCATTGACGGCGTGGTCCAACAAGGCGACCAGCGCGGGCGCGAACTTGGCTTCCCGACCGCCAACATATCGGTTGATAACCTGCACCTGCCGCGATTTGGCGTTTATGCCGTGTTTTTCGATGTGCTTGATGGTCCGCACAAGGGCAGCTATCTAGGTGCGTCATCTTTGGGCGAGCGGCCTACATTCGGGCGCAATATTCCAAACCTCGAGGTCCATGTGCTGGATTTCAAAGGCGATCTTTACGGGGCCAATGTATCCGTGGCGCTGGTTGAATTCCAGCGACCCG
>JALSGU010000130.1 GCA_026982575.1 Paracoccaceae bacterium
CAGAACACCTCGCTTGCGAAGCTCTGTGAGATCCTCATGTTTCAGTCTGCGCGCATCTGTTGTTTGGCTCATGCGCGTATTCTACCATGAATCCACTGATGTTTAAATAATTATGAGACGGTTAATAACATCGTATTGCTCCTCATATTCACTATAGAACTCCTCCACTAAATCAGTTTTCTCCAGAATTAATGAGCCTATGGAATAGTTGGCTTTGAAATTAATTTTTGGCTTGTCCTGCTTAAGTTTTAAGTCTTGAGAGAGATACTTTTCGTAACGCGTTGGCACAAGACCTGATGCTACTTTTTTAGTTTCAATCTTTGAATATTCTCTATAACAAGCCCCACCTTCGTAACACTCATCTGAAATGGTTATCTGACCGCGAAACCCCCGAGGATCAACCACCACCCTATTCATAAATTCATTTGTGACAAAGGCTTTTGATCCATCTGAATATTCTGCATAGAAATCTTCTCCTACACCAGTGTAATTCGGCGCATAGGTCACAAAGGCATCATCGATTCCCGGTAGCCCTGCATCAAACCCGCTATCAAACCATTCCCCACTATACGCAGTCCCGTCATTTAGCTGCCACTCTCCTGTCTCCGGGAAATAATAGGTACCATTCCCATAATCAATAACACTATGAACCACATTCCCCGTCGGATCCACATACCGGAACGGGTTGTTCAGCACGTAGCTGTAGCGGTTCAGGTTCTGCAGATTATAGACATCCGCAATCAACGGGTCCGGCGTCATGAAACGCCCCAGCTCCGGGTCGTACAGGCGCGCGTTCATGTTGATGAGTCCCGATTCACCATCCATCTCATGGCCGGTGTAGCCCCGCGTGGTGGACAGCGGCGCGGGCGCGGCCCCCGCGGCCTGGTCCGCCCTGCGCGGCAGGCCGAAGGCGTCGAAGCTGTGGCGCTCGGTGACGTTCTTGCCGGAGTAACCGGTCATTATAGGGCGTTCTTCCCACAGTAGCAGATCATCGGCACCATAGGCATCCTGTCAACCAAACACAGGAGTCCAAGACGATGTCTCAAACCCCACCGAACAAGAAACGCCTGAGCCGCACCGACTGGGAGCGACTGATGGCGGAGTATGAAGCCAGTTCTCTGACCCAGCGCGCGTTTTGTGAGCAGCATGAACTGACCTATAGTAGCTTTGGCTACTGGCGCAAGCGCCTACGCCCATCGGCGCCGGCCACGCCCCAGAACGAGCCGCTATTTGAGCTATCCGCATTGTCCATGGGCGTGAGCCATGAGTGGCGTGTGGAGCTTGATCTGGGCCAGGGTTTGATTCTTCGCCTGAAGTAGAACGGATGTTTTTCCCCGAGGCCCACGTCCGGGTCTGGCTGTATGCCCGGCCCACGGATATGAGAAAGTCGTATGACGGGTTATCCGCCCTGGTCAAGAACACCTTACGCGAAGACCCGTTGAGCGGCCACCTGTTTGTGTTTATCAACCGCAAGCGCACGCAGATGAAGGTCTTGTACTTTGACCGCAGTGGCTATTGTATATGGGCCAAGCGGCTGGAGAAGGGCCGGTTTCATTATCGCGATCATGGTGGCGATAAAGCGGCACTGGACTGGACGCAGCTGAAGCTTTTGTTGGAGGGAATTCAGTTGAAAGACAGTCGCCAATATAAGCGTTACCGGCATGACCAACGCCCCTGCATTGAGGTATAATCATGCCCCATGAGTTCAGCATCCTCAGCAACGGTTGATCAACAATCCATTACGGCGTTGCGTGCTGAAAATGCTGTGCTACAAGAACAGGTTCAATCGCTAAAGACCCAGCTCGACTGGTTCAAGCGCCAGTTGTTTGGAAGCAAATCCGAAAAGCGTTTGATCATCGATCCGGCCATTCAGCCCGACCTGCTGGCCGGGCTGAATGCAGCGCTTCCCAAAACGCCACCCCCGGCCACGGAGCAGATCACCTATGAGCGGCGCAAGCAGCGCCGTGACACCACGGCGACCGACAGCGGCCTGCGCTTTGATGACAGTGTGCCGGTCGAGACCATTGAATTGCCGCCTGCCCCCGAGCTGGACGGTGTGCCGGATAATGAGCAGGTGGTGATCAGCGAGAAGACGACATACCGGCTGGCCCAGCGCCCGGGCAGTTATGTGGTGCTCAAGTATGTGCGCCCGGTGATCAAGCGCCAGGACACGGGCGCGATTGTCACGGCGCCGGCCCCCGCCAATGTATTGGACAAAAGCGTGGCGGATGTGAGCTTTCTGGCCGGGGTGCTGGTGGATAAGTTTGTCTATCACCTGCCGTTGTACCGGCAACATCAGCGACTCCGTCAAAGCGGCATAGATCTCAGCCGCGCGACCCTGACCCATCTGGCCAGCCGCGCGATCGACCTGATCACGCCGATTTATCATGCCCAGTTTGGGCATATCCTGCAGAGCCGGGTGCTGGCGATGGATGAGACGCCGATCAAGGCGGGGAGAAAATCAAAAGGCAAGATGCGCCAGGCCTATTTCTGGCCGATCTACGGGGAGGCGGATGAAATCGCCTTCAGCTACACCCCCTCACGCGCGTCCGGTCATGTGCGTGAGGTACTGGGGGAACACTTCCAGGGCGTATTGGTCACGGATGGCTATGAAGCTTATGCCCGGTATGCGGCAAAACGGGAGCAGGTCACCCATGCCGAATGTTGGGCGCACACGCGGCGTTATTTCGAGCGCGCAAAGGAGGCTGAACCGGAGGCGGCCGGGGAGGCGTTGGAGATCATTGGCGCCCTGTACCGGCATGAAGCCCACATCCGTGACAAGGATCTGAGTGGCGAGGCGAAGCTCAACTACCGAACCGAGCACAGTGAACCGGTGGTCAGGGCCTTCTGGCAATGGTGCGATGCGCAGTGCCGGCGCCACGACCTGTTGCCCAGCAACCCGCTCACCAAGGCGCTGAAATACGCCATGGCCCGGACAGACAGCCTGAAGGTCTTTCTTGGTGATCCGGATGTGCCAGTGGACACGAATCATCTGGAACGTGCGTTACGACCCATTCCAATGGGACGTAAAAACTATTTGTTTTGCTGGAC
>JALSGU010000131.1 GCA_026982575.1 Paracoccaceae bacterium
ATACACCCCGGCAATCCCCCCGCAAATTAGAGGGGGTGGATTCAGTCGATCACTGCAACACTTCGTTCAACTTATAAGCTGACTGGTCACCGCTATCGTCATTTGGTATTTATGAGTCTACGCCCTAGGCTTTGTGGCCGCGGGAAACATCAATCTCTGCGGCACTGTTTTCATCCGGACAGGTGGTTTCCAGCTGCAAGGTTGAAAAGAAAAAGCCGTATTCGGTTTTCAGGATTTCGTTGGCCTTGGTCAGAATTTCGGAATTACCCTGACCGGATTTATCTTTGATTTCAAGATGGGCAGAAAAAACATAACGCCCGCCGGTCAATGCCCAGGCATGGGCATGATGGGCGTTTTCAACGCCTTTGATACCCTGTAACGCCGCGATCACCTGCCCGATATCAACACCATCGGGCGTGCCATCCATCAGAATATGGGCCGCGTCGCGCAAAATGCCCCAACTGGCCCAAAGCAACACAAACCCGAACGCAATGCCAAGGATCGGGTCGATGGCCAGAAACCCGGTAAACTTGATCACCAGCGCCGCAACGATGATGATGATAGAGCCGATGAACGTCTGGATAATGTGCCAATAGGCGCCACGCACATTCAAATCCGTGCCCTGCTGGCGATACAGAAGCACCAGTGAAATCACCTCGGTAACCAGCCCGCCCGCCGCCACCAGAAACATCGGCGTGGTGGCCAGATCAACCGGCTGACCCAACCGCATAACCCCCATGACAATCACCACCAACGCCATCACCAGCAAAAACGCACCATTGGCCAAAGCGCCGATAATTTCAGCCCGATACCAGCCAAAACTGCGCCGGTCATCCGCAGGCCTTCGGGCAAGGCGTGCAGCAATAATTGCCACCAACACCCCGCCCACCGCCGAAAATGTATGAAACGCATCCGAGATAACAGCTACGGACCCCGTCCAAAGACCAATACCCAGCTCGATCAGGAAATAAATCCCTGTTAACCAGCCGGAAATAACCAGCGCTTTGCCGCTGCTGGGCAGATGCCCCGAATGGCCGCCGCCGGTAGGTTTTTTATTGGCTCCGTGCTGCTCCATGATGGTTCCTTTACAGTTTTACACGACGCAAGCGCAGCGCATTGGAAATCACCGAAACCGAGCTAAGGCTCATCGCGGCTGCCGCAATCATTGGCGACATCAATGTTTCCGTCAGCGGATAAAGAATACCCGCCGCAACCGGCACGCCAAGCGCATTATAGCCAAAGGCAAACACCAGATTCTGGCGAATGTTCCACAAGGTGGCACGGGCCAGCTTGCGCGACCGCACAATGCCGGACAGATCACCGCCCAGCAAAGTAATGCCAGCGCTTTCCACTGCCACATCGGCGCCGGTTCCCATGGCTATCCCGACCGAGGCCGCTGCCAGTGCCGGCGCATCATTCACCCCGTCACCCGCCATAACAACCTTATGGCCGGCCGCTTGCAATTCCTCGACAAGGTTTTTTTTGTCTTCTGGCATCACCCCTGCGCGCACCTCGTCAATACCAAGTTCTTTTGCTACGGCCAAAGCGGTGCGTTCATTATCGCCTGTGGCCATAATGATGCGCAACCCGACCGCATGCAGGGCTTTGATGGTATCCGCGCTGTTGCTTTTGATCGAATCCGCCACCGCAACAATGCCAGCCAACTGGCCGTCAACCGCCACAAACATTGCGGTTTTACCCATTGAGCGCAGCGCATCCGCCTGTTCATCAGCGCGTGTCGTTGTCAGGCCGACCTCGTCCATCATGGCCACATTGCCAAGCGCAACCTCGCGTTTGGCAACCGTGCCTTTCACGCCTTTGCCGGTGACCGCCTCAAACCCGGTGATCTTGCCGATTTTCAGGCCTTTGTCTTCGGCCCCTGCAACAATCGCCTCGGCCAGCGGGTGTTCCGAACCTTTTTCAAGGGCCGCCGCCAGTGACAGCAGGGTATCCGCATCAACATCGCCAAGGGCAACGGTATCGGTCAGTTTCGGTTTGCCTTCGGTCAGGGTGCCGGTTTTATCAACGATCAACGTATCAACCCTTGCCATGCGCTCCAGCGCTTCGGCATCTTTGATCAATACGCCGGCTTGTGCGCCGCGCCCCGCCGCTGTGGTAATCGAGATCGGCGTCGCCAGACCCAGCGCACAAGGGCAGGCAATGATCAATACCGATACCGAAGCAGCGACAGCAAAGACCAAATTGGGATCCGGGCCATAGAAGAACCAGATAAAGAAAGATGTGATGGCTATCAGGATGACCAGAGGCACAAATATTGACGATACCTTGTCTACCATACCCTGAATCGGTGCGCGTGTCCGTTTGGCACCCGCCACCATTTCGACGATTTGCGACAGCACGGTGTCGGCACCAACCTTGGCGGCCTCGATCACCAGTGATCCGTTTTTGTTAATGGTGCCACCGGTTACCGGATCCCCCGCAGCTTTTTCCACTGGCAGGGATTCACCGGTTAACATGCTTTCATCAATCGCCGAGCTGCCTTCAATCACCACACCGTCTACCGGCACCGCATCGCCGGGACGCACCCGCAGACGGTCGCCCTCGATGATGTTTCCCAACGGCGCATCGTATTCGTCACCGTTATCCAGTATCCGCCGCGCGGTTTTTGGCGCAAGGTCCAGCAAAGCCTTGATCGCATCGCCGGTTCGCTCCCTTGCCCGCAATTCCAGCACTTGCCCGACGAATATCAGGGTAACGATCACCACCGCGGCTTCGTAATAGGTGCCAACCACGCCACCGGCGCTGTATTCTTCGGGGAACACCCCGGGCAGGAATGTCGCCACAAGGCTATAGAGATACGCCGCGCCAACCCCGATGGCGATCAATGTCCACATATTCGGGTTTATGGTTTTGATCGACTGCCAGCCGCGCTTGAAAAACGGTTGCGCCGCCCACAGGATGATCGGCGTGGCGATTATAAACTCCAGATAACTGGTCAGCGGTTCGCCGATCCATTCACGCGGATGCACCCCAACCATTGGTCCCATAGTCACCACAATCAGCGGTACCGCCGCCGCCGCGCTGATCCACATACGGCGGGTGAAATCGGTCAGCTCTTCGTTTGGTTCATCGCTTGATGCCACCAGCGGTTCCAATGCCATGCCGCAAATCGGGCAGGCCCCGGGATGGTCTTGTAATATTTCGGGGTGCATCGGGCAGGTGTATTCGACATCAGCGCTAACCACCTGTTTTTGCTTGGCGCTATTGCCCGAGGCGTAAAAATACGGATCATCATTGAATTTTCCGTGGCAACCATCGCTGCAAAAATGAAAGTTCTGGTCCTGCCATGTTTCGTTGGGCTTTCCGGCATCGGTTGCCACTTGCATTCCACAAACCGGATCCGTGGCTGTACCGTTAGAACCGGAATGATTATGCGGGTCAGTATGCGCATGTGTATTTGCCATTTCAACACCTATCAGATTTGTTCTTCCTTAACCTAATCCTTCCAGAAACTGGAAGGTCAAGGCGTTTTTACGATAAACACAAGTGTGCAAATTTTTGGCCGCGCGCTGGTTTATGGAATGAAACACAAACCAGCGCACGGCCGGGCCCCGATGGTGCAACAGCCATAGCGGGGGTTCAGGCATCAAGAATATGATAGGGGACCATATTCCCGGGGATAAAGGGGATCATCCCTGCCTTGACGTCAATTTCTTTTCATATGCCAAACCGGCTTTCATCAACACAAAGTCAAAAAGGGAATTAAAACTTGCATTTTTCAGTATACGCCGGTTTGGCAACCCGGCTCCGCAGGGTTAGTTGCGGATATATTTTAACAACGCAACAATCACGAGCACAAATACAACCGTGACCAGCAACATGCCAAGGCCACCCATACCCCAGCCCATGCCGACACTGTTGCCCATTTCCGTGTTCATGAAATTGTTCATTGTCTTTTTCCTTTATGTTAAGGGTTAATTGTTCTGGCCATGCATAGCTGTGCCGCTATTGCCCCCTGCGCCTTGGCCCATGCGTGCGGCCGGCGCGGCCATTTCTTCACTGGTCACCATGCCGTCACCGTCATTGTCCAGCGCCTGAAAACGGTCAACCATCTGTTCACGAATTGCGGCGCTGTGTAATAGCTCGTATTCGGCGATGGACAGGGAACCGTCCCCGTCCGCATCATATTCGGACAGCTTGGCAGCCAAGCCTGCAAGCGCTTCTTGTCTGGAAACAGCGCCGTTACCATCGGCATCAAAAGCCGACATGTCACCCATTGCGGCCATTTTGCCAGTCATCATCCGGCTATGCATTTCCATCATCATTTGCATCATGCCCTGACCGCCCATCATGCCGGTTTGGCCACCATGATCGGCGCCACCACTTGCGCCCTGCATCATGCCGGTTTGGCTGGTTTGTCCGCCTGCCATATTGCCGTGCGGGCCATTATTGGCATCCGCCAGAACAGGCGAAGAAATAGCTGCACCAAGCGTGACCGCTGTGCTAAACCCAATCGCAAGAACTGTATTGCGTTTCATGGTGTTTCCTTTGTGTTAATATTTCGATGGTCTTTAACTGGGGGGTGATTGTCGCAAAACTATGCCAGCCAACCGGCGTTTTTGTATTGCTATGTCGCAGGCAAAAGACCTGATACAATCGGATACACAATCTTTGCAGCACCACTAAAAACAGCACGCTATAAAGGCGAGGAAATGACCGGAACCCCACATATCCCCCGTATCCTGATCGTGGATGACCACCGCGAAATTCGCGATGCAGTCACCCGTTATCTTACGAAAAACGGCTTCAGGGCCGACTCTGCCAAAGATGCCGTCGAAATGGATGCCAAGCTGGCGGCGGGCCGGTTTGATCTGCTGGTTCTGGATGTGATGATGCCGGGCGAAGACGGGCTTTCGGTGTGTCGCAGGCTTAGCAGCAAAGGCGAATTGCCGATTTTGATGCTAACCGCGCTGGGCGAGGAAACCGACCGTATCATCGGGCTGGAAATCGGTGCCGACGATTACCTGCCAAAACCCTTTAACCCGCGCGAACTGCTGGCCCGTATCAAGGCAATTTTGCGGCGCCACACCCGAAACGAGCTGACGGCAGGGGCGCTTTCGGGCCACAAGGTGCAATTTGGTGGCTGGATACTTGACACCGACCGGCGGGTGCTGACCAGGATCAATACCAAAGCCGAAACCCCGCTGACCACCGCTGAATTCAAATTGCTGACCGTGTTTCTGGAACGGCCCCGCTTTGTGTTGTCTCGGGATCAATTACTTGACCTGACTTCGGGGCGCAGCGCCCATGTATTTGATCGCACCATTGACAATCAGGTCAGCCGCTTGCGTCGCAAAATCGAAACCGACGCCGGCCAACCAACGCTAATCACCACAGTGCGCGGCGGCGGCTATTGCCTGTCAACCGAAGTGATAAACCTGTGATGCGGCGAATTGTTCCCACAACCCTGCGCGGGCAGTTGGTGCTGATCATTCTTGCTACTTTTATTGTGGTGCAAAGCATCAGTCTTTGGTTGTTTGTTGATGAACGCAGCCTTGCGGTGCGCGCCGCACTGGGGCTGGAGGCCGCTGGCCGCGCCGCCAATGTGGTGCGATTGCTGGAAGCCGCGCCCGAAGACCTGCGCCCGAAAATTCTGGCCGCCGCAGATTCTCCGTTGGTGCAGTTTTCACTGGCTGATGAAGCATCGGTTGACCATCTGGACCATGGCGGCGATGGCACCATCATGGCAAGGATAGAGCGGTTTTTGGAAAGCGACGGAATTGATCATGATATCCGGGTTGAATTACACCAGCTCGGGCAGCCAGAGCAAATCAAGGGCATTGAGGATTTATCGCCGGAAATGGCTGAAATGCACAAACAGATGATGGGGCTGGACCTGACTTCGGTTGAAATGAAACTGGCGATTTCCCTGCAAGATGGCCAATGGCTTAATGTTTCCACCCGCTTTCACCGCCCCCCGCTGCAATGGCCATGGATTTCAACCGCCAGCTATGGCTTGGCCACGCTAATTATCATGGCCACGGTCTGGATCGCACTTAGCCAGCTAACCGACCCGTTGCGCAAGCTGGCCACTGCCGCCGAAAGATTTGGCCGGGGTGAAAACCCTGCCGATCTGCCCGAACAAGGCCCCGAAGAATTGCGGCGCCTGACCGCGGCATTTAACGAAATGCAAAAACGCCTGACCCGGTTTGTTTCCGAACGCACAAGGCTGTTGGCCGCGCTTGGCCATGATCTGCGTTCTCCGCTGACGGCGATGCGGGTGCAAAGCGAAATGGTGGATGAACAAGAAACCCGCGACCGGCTGGTGGCAATTATTGCCGAAATGCAGGAAATGGTTGATTCAACCCTGTCTTTTGCCCGCGGAATGGTAACATCGGAACAAACCCGAACCGTTGATCTGCCGGATTTTCTGAACAATCTGGTCAGCGAAAGCGTTGCCGTGGGCGGCGATGCCACAGTCAAAACCGAACCGGGCCTAAAGGTTCGCATCAAACCCGTTGCCATGCGTCGCGCCCTGCGCAATGTTATTGAAAACGCCATACGTTATGGCAAAAGCGCAAAAATCACTGCCGGCTCGGCGGGTAATCTGGTGCATATCTGCATCAAAGACCAAGGCAAAGGTATTCCCGCCGCTGATCTGGAACGGGTGTTTGACCCGTTTGTGCGGGTGGAAAAATCCCGCAATCTTGAAACCGGCGGCACCGGTCTGGGCCTGTCGATTGCCCGCACCGTGATCCATGCCCATGGCGGTGAAATTACCCTGTCAAACCCGACAGGTGGCGGGCTGGAAGTGCATATTACCCTGCCAAAGATAGAACGCACCGACGGTCTTGGGATCAGCCGCTAGTCAACAGCCTGAATGAAAATAAAGAAACAGGTGCCCTTGCCAAGCGTGCTTTCAAGCTGGATATGCCCACCAGAGCGGCTGACCAGTTTTTGACTAATCGACAAGCCAAGTCCGGTGCCTTCGGCTTTTTTGGTGGTAAAAAACGGGTCAAAAACCCGATCCATAACTTCGGGTGGCATGCCAATACCGGTATCACAAATGGTGATCAATGCACCTGCCTGTCCGTTACGATCCGAATTTTGCGTGGCAATATCCAGCGTGCCGCCATTTGGCATGGCGTGAATGGCATTCACAATCAGATTGATCAGAACCTGTTGTAATTCGGTTCGGTTAATGGCGACAAGACAATCTGCCTTCAGGTTCATTTTCAAGTCAATCCTCACTTTGTTCAGCAAATGCTGGACCAGCGGCAAAGTATCATTGATTGCTTCGTTCGGGGAATGGTAAGCGACATTGCCGGCAAATTCTTCGGGGCGGGCAAATTGCAACAATTTGCTAACCAACGTATTGATACGGTGCACCTGTTCATAGACAAGATCAAATTCTGTCTTGAGCGATTCAGCATCTTGGCCCAGCTCTTGGCGAATAACATCGGTATTGCCTTGAATAACCGCAACAGGATTGTTGATTTCATGGGCAACGCTGGCGGTGATTTCGCCGATTGCTGCCAGTTTTTCGGATATAACCAGTTGTTTTGTTGTCATCTTAAGGCGTTGGTTTGCATCCTGTAATTCTTTTGTCCGCTCTTCTACCCGGGCATTCAGCTCATCAGCCCATTCGCGCAACCGTTGATCCCGGTCCTGAACCTGTTCCAGCAAAATATCCAGATGCGTTGATACCAGTGCCACTTCGTTATTGGTGTTTTTAACCCCGGTTCGGGCCGAAAGATCACCGGTTTCAACCTTGGAAATGGTTGAAACCATTGCCTCCAAAGGCCTGAAAATCCCCCGTGCAAGGCGCAAAAGCAAAGGCACCGAAAGTGCCAAAAGCAATAAAAAGCCGCCCGAAATCATCCATAATGTCCGGGCTTTGGCCGCCTGATAAGGGCTGTCCAGAAACCCGACATAAAGCATACCTATGCGATTGCCAAAGCTGTCGATCAACGGTTCATAAGCCGAGATATACCAGTCATTGACCACAAAAGCGCGGTCCAGCCATGTACGGCCCTCGTCCAGCACCGCATTGCGCACAACCACCGAAACCCGGGTTCCCAATGCGCGGACATTTTCAAACAGACGCACATTGGTGGAAATACGGACATCATCCAGAAACAGGGTTGTGGTGCCGGTGCTGCCTTCGGTCAGGCTGGCCTCGGGGTAAACCAATGCGTTGATTGAATCGATAAAATCCAGATTTTGGTTCAACAAAACCCCCGCCACCAAAACCCCGTTGCCTGCGATTGCCGGGGCTGCACTATGGACAATCATGCCACGGGTTTCTCTGGCGCGGCCGGTCGGCAACGCTGCTTTGGTTGGCACCAGCGGTAAATCGGCGCGCTTGGCCAGTGTTGTTGAAATTTCCGACAGATCGTCAGCCGAAAACAGGTCAATTTCAGCACCGCCCTGCCCCGAAAGCGCGCTTTGCACAACCGGCCAGCGAGTATACCCTGCTGGGCTGCCTATCCTGTCCGGTGTGATAATGGCACCGTCCATTGCTACATAATACAGAAAATCGAACCCAAGTCTTTCAGATTCCGCATCCAGCAGGTCCGGTAATGTTCCTGCATCCAGCGCATCCCTGAATGCCGCTGATGCGCCCAGCGCCAATACATTTTCAAAGCTGCGTTCCTTTAGGCCTGACAGGAACTGATGGGCGATGGTCAGCTCGCTATTGACCTTGGCAATCAGCAATTTATCAAACCGGATTGACCAGTTATAAACCACAATTCCGCCAAAAAGCGGCATCACAATCAGCATGGGCAACAATGCGATCAGCAACAATTTTGAGCGCACAGATTTATACCATGGAATGGATGTGTCTTTTCGGGGCTTAGCCATCCCACATGGCACATTTGCGGTCTACGGTTTTGCGCGAAACCCCTAACCGCCGCGCTGCTTCGGCGCGATTGCCATCACATTCAGCCAAAACAGTTAAAATATGGCGGCGCTCAACAGCCTCAAGCGAATCCGGCAGGCCTGTTTCACCATGGGACGCATCGTTGAATTCCGGCGGAAATTCCCCCAGAATGACCGATCTTTCGATTAGATTACGCAATTCACGCACATTACCGGGCCAGTCGTAATTGCTTAGCTTCAGCAGCACGCCTTCGGTTAATGGCAATTGCGGCATGCCGAGGCTTTCGGATATTTTCTGCATAAACATGGTGGCCAATGCCAGAATATCGCTTTTGCGTTTGATCAAAAGCGGCATATGGATATTAACCACATTGATCCGGTGGTAAAGATCCGCCCGAAAACTGCCCTCGGACACCGCCTGTTCAAGATCCGCATTGGTGGCAAACATAAACCGCAGGTTCAACGGAACTTCGCGCATTGACCCGATCGGCCTGATCCGCATTTCATCAATAACCCGCAAAAGCGCGCCTTGAACCGGCATCGGCATTTCGGCGATTTCATCCAGAAACAAAGTGCCGCCGCGTGCGTGAAACAGCAGCCCGTCTTCGTGGGTGCCGCGCCCGTCTGCGGTGCGGGTCAGCTGGCCGAACAGCTCGTTTGCCAGCATATCCGAAGACGTAACCGCGCAATTCACCGGCACAAACGGCTTGTCGGCGCGGCTGGAAAGCCGGTGCAGGCTGCGCGCAGCAACCTCTTTGCCGGTACCGCTTTCGCCGGTAAACAACACCGCTGTTTGCAGGGGCGCAATCTTGTGCATGGTTTCGCGAATTTTTGAAATTTCTTCTGAGCGCCCCAAAAGCCGCCCGCGCACACACAGGTTTTCTGCTGTTAATTCATATTTAAGCAAATAATTTTCACGCCGTAATTCCTGACGGTCAACGCAGCGGGCAACCGCGTTCAGAATTTGGTTGGACCGAAACGGCTTTAATACAAAATCGGTAACGCCGGTGCGCAATGCCTCGATCGCGGTTTCGAGATCGGCAAAAGCGGTAATTAGAATGGCATCAGCAAAAAACCCGATCTTGCGCTGCTCCTTCAGCCAGTCCAGCCCGTTTTGATTGGGCATGATATTATCCAGAACAACAATATCAAAATGGTTTTCGTCCAACAGCTTTGTGGCATCTTCAGCGTTGCTGGCACACTCTACCCGCAGGCAGCACGGGCCTAGAATTTTCATCAGAAAATTCCGCATTCCTGCTTCATCATCAACAATCAGCACCGATGAGAGCGCCAATCCGGCACCAAATTCATCAACAGAAATTATCGGGGTATCGCGATTCATGGTAGGTCCGGTTTTTAGGGGCATTTCTGGAAAATAGCCAAAAGCACCCCTAGATTCAACCTTGTTTCTGATCGTCCCCTGCCAAAGTGCCGGCCACGAGTTCGCTCAGGCCCAGCACCTCGAAATCCAGCTCGTATTCATCAAAGCCGTCCTCAAACACCGCGCGGCAGTTGCCGCAGGGCACCACAACAGCCTCCAGCCCCTCCACACCGTTGAGCTGCTCGGCCTTCAAGGAAAAGGCTTTGGTTTTCAGCTCATCCGCGCGCGGGTTGGCCGAAACCCCGCCGCCCCCGCCGCAGCAAAAATTGGACAGGCCGGCGTATTTCATTTCCACAAAATCACTACAGCTTTCGTTAAGCAATTTGCGCGGCTCTTTCAGCAAGCCCCCACGGCGAATGATTTGGCACGGGTCGTGCAGAGTCATCCGGCGATCGTCTTTTTTGCCAGCCGGAATGCGGCCTTCGCGGCGTAGCTTGTCTATCACCTCGATAATATGCACCACTTCAAACTTGAACTGCCGCCCCATTAAATTTGGCCCCGCCCAACGAATAGCGCCGTAGGCATGGCCACATTCCGGGCTAATCACATATTTCACGTTCAAGGCTTCGGCGGCATCCACCACGCGTTCCAAAATTTCTTTGGCCATTGGAGCAGAACCTATTTGCACGCCCACATTGGTGGCCTCGTAAGCCACCGAAGAAATCGTCCAGCTTAGCCCGGCACGCTTGAAAAGCTTGGCATAGGCCCCCAGCACCTCGGGGTAACCCATGATTTCCATTGAGGAAAAGGTGCACATATAATCTGCGCCCTTTTTATCGACCTCGATTTTTATACCGGTGGCTTTTTCCTGATGCGCAATCTGCGCTTTGAGCGCCTTGATCGTTACGCCCATTGGCGAACTGGTTTTTTTCACAAACTCGGCCGAGCGTTGCAGCCCCTCGGGCACCAGCCCCGCCGCCGAATAGCCCTCGCGCATTTTGCGGATGGTGCCGGCAATGTCTATGCCCATCGGGCAGGCCAACGTGCAGCGACCACACATATTACAGCTGTCATAAACCAGCTCTTCCCATTCTTTCAGCTCGGCTTCTGTTACCGGCTTGGGGGCCAGCCCGAGCATTTTTTTCAGGGATGAAAACGGGGCTTTGTCCCGCTTATAGGCCCGCTCCATCGGGCGGAGCTTATAAATAGGTGTTTGCCGCGGGTCGCCGGTAGCAAGGTGAAAGTGGCAGGCCTCGGCACATTGGCCACATTTAACACAGGCCTCAAAGAAGGAGGCCGCTTCACTGTCTGTGTGCTCAAGGAACTTTTCAACGGCGGTTTCAGTGATGTTGCTCATAGGTCTATCCCCTTGCGGCCATAAGTGGCCCCCGAACTTCCGCGCGACAGGAAGAATGTAAAACCATGCATCAGCCGGCTGAACGGGAAGTATAATAACCAAATATTTACCAACAACATGTGTATGGCGCGCAAGATATCATGGGCTTGCTCAAGAGCAAAGCAGCCCGAGAGCATCACCAAAAAGGTGAGCCAGCTGCCGATATGGTCGTCCTTGTCAGAAATAAGCCGCATAACCGGATCGGAGATCCGCCGCACCCACAGTATGATAAGCCCGGCAAAAGCAATACCCGAGACCATCAGAAAGGCCCAGCGCGGCATGGCTGGCCAGGAAAAGCCCAAAATCCGCTCGTTCAGGAAATCAATATGATAAGCGCCAAAAAAGATCAGCGCAAACAGACCAAGGTGGAAGCCATAGCCGCCAACGATATGCACCATGGTGCGCTTGGCGAATATTCCGCGCGGCCAAAAATGGCGCAAGTTTCCCTTGATGAACCCTGCCGCCGCCGAGGCTTTGGGCGGGGAAATATCCTTTTTGCGGCCGATTTTAATAATACCGACAAGTCGCCAGAGCGCACCGAGCACAAAAACAGTGGCGGCAAAAATAAACATTGGCCCTTGAACAAATTCTAGGAAGCTCATGATATTTCCTCCTTGGCCGGTGCTTCAGTCTCTTCTGTGGCCGACTTTCCGGTCACCTCTTCATACCACAGATCGTGGTGCTCCTTGGCCCAGTTTTCATCGACCTCGCCTTTGAGCATCGAATCAATCGAGCCTTCCATGCCAATAGTACCGATATAGATATGGCCAAAAGCTACGGCAATGAGCCCGACGGCCCCGACAGCATGCAAAATTGTGGAAAGTTGAAGCCAGCGCACATCTTCTACCAAGCTGGGAAATAGCATAATAATGCCGGTAATGCTGATAACAATGCCCACAAGGATCACCATCCAGAACCAGATTTTCTCGCCAAAATTAAACTGGCGCGAGCTTACATGGCCACCAAAAAAGCCACCAAGCTTGAATATCCATTTCAGATCCACCCACTGGAAGAAATTGCCACGCACAAATTTGATAAACAGCCAGATGAGGGCAAATATAAACAGCGGGCCAAACAGATTATGCCCCTGCAATGCCGCACTGGTGAGCACCGAATTGGCCTCCAGCCCCAGATAGGGTGCTATCACAACGCGGCCCAGCAAAATTACCAGCCCCGTAAGCCCCAGAATAATAAATATTGCTGCCATAAACCAGTGCGCCACCCGTGCAGAGAGCGAAAAGCGCGGAATGGTTTTGCCCGAGCGACCCGCCGCGATTTTCATCGGGCCGCGAATCAGGTAAAATACCGCCAGTATGCCGATCACAATCAGCGGGGCCCAGCCAAGATATTTGAGTATATACTGCTCACGGATCACCCGCCATTGCTGGCCTGTTGTGGTCATTACTTGGCCTTCAATGGTGGGAGCAAGGATATCCCGTGGATTGCCGCCGCGAAAAATATCCCAAATTTCGGTATCGGACAGATTGCCCAAAGCATTGGACGGCCCTTCCTCGATGCCATCATCAAGGTTTACCGCGTTACCGGGCGGGAGCACGCTTTGTGCGGCAACTGGAGCCACAAAAGCGGCAAACATCAGCATAAGAATGCCGAGACTCAGAAAATTTCGGAAGGAATGGATTTGGTTTTGCACAGCCGTGACCTCTCAAACAAGCCGTTAGACAGAGGCGCGCGAACCCCGCGCGCCTCCTTTTTTTCAGTCAGCCGATCAGCCGGCTTTCTGGTCATAGGCCGTGCCCCAGCCCCAAGCACCGGAACCAAAGCCGCGCAGCACCACCCGTTCGCGATAGATGGCGGCAACAAGGTCTCCGTCACCGGCCAGCAATGCTTTGGTGGAACACATCTCGGCGCAGATCGGCAGCTTGCCTTCCGCAATACGGTTACGTCCGTATTTCTGGAATTCGGCTGCTGAATGGTCCTCTTCGGGACCACCGGCGCAGAATGTGCATTTGTCCATCTTGCCACGCGACCCGTAATTGCCCGCCTGCGGAAATTGCGGCGCGCCGAACGGGCACGCATAGAAACAATATCCACAACCAATGCACAGGTCTTTGGAGTGCAGCACGATGCCGTCTTCTGTTTGATAAAAACAGTCGGTCGGACATACGGCCATACAGGGCGCATCCGAACAATGCATACAGGCGATTGAAATCGACCTCTCGCCGGGTTTGCCATCCCCCACGGTGACAACCTTGCGGCGGTTGATCCCCCAAGGGACTTCGTGTTCGTTTTTACAAGCGGTTACGCAGGCGTTGCATTCAATGCAGCGTTCCGCATCACAGAGAAATTTTACTCTTGCCATTTCTCAATTCTCCTTATGCTGCAGTGATTTTGCAAAGAGACGCTTTTGTCTCCTGCATTTGGGTAACGCTGTCATAACCATATGTCAGCGCGGTATTGGCGGATTCGCCAAGCACAATCGGGGCTGAGCCTTCGGGGTATTTATCCCGCAGGTCTTTGCCCTGAAACTGCCCGCCGAAATGGAACGGCATAAAGGCAACGCCCTCGCCGACCCGCTGGGTAACCAAAGCCGCAACCTTGACCTTGCCCCCCTCCGGGCCTTCCAGCCAGACCTGTTGACCATCGCGAATGCCAAGATTATTGGCATCGCGTGTGTTGATTTCAACAAACATTTCCTGCTGAAGTTCCGCCAGCCAAGGGTTGGAGCGGCTTTCATCACCCCCGCCCTCGTATTCCACCAGACGGCCCGAGGTCAGGATCATCGGGTAATCCTTGCTAAAGTCGTTTTTCTGGATCGATTCATACATGGTTGGCAAACGATAATCCTGCTTATCCGCATAGGTCGGATAATCTTCGACCAGATCACGGCGGTTGGTATAAAGCGGTTCACGGTGCAGCGGGATCGGATCAGGGAAGGTCCAGACCACAGCGCGGGCCTTGGCATTGCCAAACGGCGCGCATTCATGGGCAATTGCCACCCGCTGGATCCCGCCCGAAAGGTCGGTTTTCCAGTTGGTGCCATCGCCGGCACCAGCCGCCATGGTTGCCAGCTCTTCCTCGGTCAGCTCGCTGTCCCAGCCAAGCTCTTTCAACATGGCCAGTGTAAATTCAGGATACCCGTCCTGAATATCGGAACCCTGGGAATAGACCCCCTCGGCCAGAAGATTAACCCCGTCACGTTCAACGCCAAAACGGGCGCGGAAGGTCAGGCCGCCTTTGGATACGGGTTTAGACATATCGTAAAGGTTGGGCGTGCCCGGGTGCATGTCTTTTGCATTGCCCCAGCACGGCCATGGCAGGCCATAATACTCGCCATCATTCGGGCCACCGACGGCCTGAAGGGTGGTTTTGTCAAATGTATGCTGATTGGCCATATGCGATTTGATCCGCTCGGGCGATTGGCCGGTATAGCCGATCGTCCACATGCCACCGTTGAATTCGCGGGTGATATCCTCGATGTTCGGCTCGTCTTCGCCGTCCATGCCGATATTACGGAAAAGCCGGTCGGCCCAGCCGAACTTTTTGGCAAATTTTGCCATGATAATATGGTCGGGTAATGCCTCGAATAGCGGGTCAACCACCTTGTCACGCCATTGCAATGAACGGTTGGAAGCCGTTACCGAACCACGGGTTTCGTATTGGGTGGTGGCCGGCAGCAGATAAACCCCGTCGGTGCGATCATGCAGCACCGCGGAAATAGTCGGATACGGGTCAATCACAACCAGCATATCCAGCTTTTCCATTGCCGCTTTCATTTCCACACCGCGCGTCTGGCTGTTGGGCGCATGGCCCCACAGAACCATGGCGCGCACATTATCGGGCTGGTCGATATTTTCCTTGTCTTCCAGAACCCCGTCGATCCAGCGCGAAACCGGAATGCCTTTCAGGTTCATCAGGGATTTTGTCGAACCATCCGCAGCGGTCAGGTCATCGAACCTTCCTTTAAGCCAGTCGATATCTTCGTTCCAGACACGCGCCCAATGGGCCCAAGCCCCGGCTGACAAGCCATAATAGCCCGGCAGTGAATGGGAAAGGATGCACATATCCGTGGCGCCCTGAACATTGTCATGGCCGCGGAAAATATTGGTGCCGCCACCTTCGATACCCATATTGCCAAGCGCAAGTTGCAAGATGCAATAGGCGCGGGTGTTGTTGTTGCCCGTATGGTGCTGGGTGCCACCCATGCACCAGATCAAGGTGCCGGGGCGGTTATTGGCCAAAGTGCGTGCTACACGCTCCATCTGGCTGCCGGGCACACCGGTTACGCGCTCTACCTCGCTGGGGGGCCATTTGGCCACCTCGGCACGGATTTCATCCATGCCGTAAACGCGGGTGCGAATGAATTCTTTGTCTTCCCAGCCATTTTCGAAAATATGCCACAAAAAGCCCCAGATCAACGCAACATCCGAACCCGGACGGATACGGACATATTCATCGGAATGGGCGGCGGTGCGGGTAAAGCGCGGATCACAAACAATAAGCTGTGCGTTGTTTTGTTCTTTTGCACGCAGCAGATGCAGCAAAGATACCGGATGCGCTTCGGCGGGGTTGCCGCCGATTACCAGCATGACCTTGGAGTTGTGAATATCGTTATACGAATTGGTCATGGCGCCATAGCCCCATGTATTGGCCACACCGGCCACGGTGGTTGAATGGCAAATCCGTGCTTGGTGGTCTACGTTATTGCTGCCCCAATAGGCGGCAAATTTACGGAACAAATAGGCCTGCTCATTGTTGAACTTGGCCGATCCAAGCCAGTAAACACTGTCTGGTCCGCTTTCTTCGCGGATGTCGCCCATCTGGTCACCGATTTCATCAATCGCCTGCTCCCAGCTGATGCGTTTCCATTCGCCATTTTCTTTTTTCATCGGATATTTCAGGCGGCGTTCGCTATGGGCAGCATCCCGGGCTGCCGCGCCTTTGGCACAATGGGCACCCAGATTAAACGGACTGTCAAAGCCCGGCTCCTGTCCAACCCAGACGCCGTTATCGACCTCTGCGATCACGGTGCAACCGACCGAGCAATTACAGCAAATCGATTTTACGGTACTAACCGCACTATCGACCATTGCGTGGGATTCAGCCTGTGCAACCGTGCCGCCAAAGGCACCGATCGTGGCCAATCCACCAACCGCAAGGCCGGATCCGCGCAAAAAGCTGCGGCGGTCTACCGATTTCTCGGCGATATTTGACAAGAGGCTTGTCCGCTGGGGGCGTCTCGCAACCCCGTTGGTTTTTTTCCTCAGCATTTTATTCTCCCTAGTTGATGGGTTTAGGTTTCGGGCCTTCGGGCGTCTCGCAACCATTGGCCTTTCGCTAAAACCCCTTTAGAATGTCAAACTTTTGTAATAAGCGGCAGTATGTGCGGTATCACGCAGGCCACTGCCGTTTTCTTTCGGTTCAGCAGCTGATGCGGCTGTGCCACCCAAAGCTGTGGCAGCAGCAGCTGCCGGCGCCGAAACAGCCGCAAGTTTCAGAAAATCACGGCGACTGGCCGCTTTATCATCTTCCATCTTAGCCATCTGGTTTCCTCCAGTTATTTGACCCCGACGGGCCGGTTAAGCGGGTTAGCCCGCATCCATTCGAAACGCTTCGCGCTCGATCTCCATAAAAGCTTTGCCGGCGCTGCCCACAGGGGCATAAAACACCGATGATTTTGCGGATTCCAGATCGGCAAAGAAGTGTTCTGCCCAGGATCCGATATGTTTGTTAAAAAACGCCGCTTGCTGCTTTACCGAAACGACCTCGCCGAAACGGCCTAAAATCATGCCACCCATCATTTCCAGCAAGCTGGCGATATTGTCTTCGGGTTCAAACACATTGGCGGCGCGGCTGATACGCAGATTAGTCATATCCCCGCGCAGCATCGCCAACGGTTTTTCGTTCAAAAATCCGGTCAGATAAAAACTGGCATAAGGCAATAATTCACCACGCCCAAGCCCGATGAACAATGCCATAAACTCGCTTTCAACCGCGGCAGCGCGAGTGGCCTTCGCAACCCGCGCCATTGCATTGATTGCCTCGCCCATATCGCTGCCATCCCCGGTCAGCGCGGCGGTTTGATCCAGGATCGGCTTGCCGGGCGGGCGGGCCAGCAACAACCCGAGGAAATTATACATATCCGCCCGAAGCCGGTCTTCTTCGGTGATCTCGATATCTGTTTTTGTGGCGTTCATTAAGCTTCCGATCCTTGGTTGCGGCTGCTTTCAGGCTCCGCAAATTCAAACTGCATCCGGCGCCGCGGCAAAATCGCCAAAGCTTCAGGGGCCGCGACAGGTGTTTCGATAACCTCCTGCGGGGCTTCAGACACCTCTTTGGTTTCGACTTCTTCTATACCTACTTCTTCTGCTATATCTGCTTCCGGCGCCGGTAAAACCGTTGGTTTGGTTGGCTCGGGTTCGTCTTTCAACATACCTTTCCCAACCCGGTATACGGTTTTAATTACGCCGGCCACGTCACCCTTGCCGGTGAAATCTTCGCCGTAATCGACCAGCATGTCAACATTGGCCAAAACCGGATCGCTAAGCCAAAGCTTGCGCAACGCCCGGTTTCGCAACGCCGACGGCACGGTTGATTTCATAAATGCGCTAAAATCATCGCCCTTTTCCATGCTGTCAGGGTTGGGCAAATCCAGCTCCTCCAGAATTTCCGCCTCGGGCTTTTCGGCAAGCGCGGCCTGCTGTTCGGCGACAGCCGCATGCACATCCGCCTGCTCTGCGGCTTTGGCTTCGGCCTGAACGGCGGCTTTTCTGTTGGCCCATACGCTCAATGGAGTGTCTCCGTTTTGGGGCGCGGGGCGCGATAAACGTCTGTTAACTGCTGAATACGCGCATCGCCAATGCCGTCTTCGGTGGTTTCCTCATGGTGCTTGTTGCGCTTGCGCTTAACGAATTTCTCTTCTTTGTGGTGGGTTGCCACCCAGTCATTAACCAGTGCAATCAATGCGTCGGGCATGGGCACCAGCTCCACGATGTCTTCACCGTTATCGGCATAATCCTGTCCATCAAACGGCGATGCTGTCGCCAGCAGAACTTCCGGTTGGTGCTGCCCATCAGGCTGATCGGTTTCGCGCATCACTACATAAATTGACGGCACTTTGGTTGAAAGCTCGGTCCTGTAGGCCTCGGTATCGGTGCGCCACAATTCCAGCGGCACTGTCGCGGCATGATATTCGACCACGTCACCTTGGCGGCGCAATTCGCGCCAGTTTGCAGGCCCGGCACCGGGCAATACCGCAACTGCCTTCCAGACCCATTTTGCCCAGCGCGTAACCCCCGGAGACTTCCGGACCACAATCCCCAAGGGCAAAACCAGATTTTTTTGCTGCATATTCGTCAACAGAAACCCCATAGGCTGGAAATTCAACACGTTCCCGTCCAGCCTAGCCCATCCCCCAAAGCACACAAACAGTTTATTGGGAAAATCCCGAATTTCGGTCAAAACTGGACAATTCGTCCGCATATTTTTTGCAAAAACAATGCATGAGACAAATAGTCCAGCCGGGGCGTGGTCAGGCAAAATCAAATGTTAAGAAATTGGCAAAAACCGAATCAAAACCCCTGAGCCATTGGCGAGGATTATAGTTCGAAAAAGCTTTACTCCCCATCCATAAGCTGGCTAAGTGACGCTGG
>JALSGU010000132.1 GCA_026982575.1 Paracoccaceae bacterium
TAACCGCGATAGCCCATGGCGATTTTGGCGGCCAAGCGCAGATGGCTGGTCACCAGTTGATGGGCGGCATCTGAATCTTCGTGGTCAACCCATGCTTTGGCCAGCATATATTCCTGTTCGGGCTCCAACATCGGAAATTTGCGGATTTCCTGCATATAACGCGACAGGCCTTGCTCCGGCGACGGAGCGGGTAATTTTGCATAGCTCATCTGTCTCTCCTCGTTTACGCATTCTTAGCGCTTTAATAGTATATGGCGTTGCCCAAAGGGTTGTTCAATACGGGTGTCTGGTAAATTATACGTTAACCCGCGTGATTTCCGTCGTTTTTTTTGCGCCCTAATATCTGCGCTACAAACAGTAAGTTAACAGTTTCGCCACAAGCCTTTGATCAAAAAAGGGCAATCCGGCCACCGGAGTATACGGCCAAATTATTTGCGTAATGCGGTCAGCAATCCATCAAAATCAGCCGGAAGGGCGGCTTCGAAACGCAGATCCTCGCCGGTAACAGGGTGGACGAATCCCAGAACCCCTGCATGCAAGGCCTGCCTTGGAAACCCCCGCAATGCCGTTAAACCATCATCAGATAGCGCGTTTTTCGGCACAGCGCGTCGTGATCCGTAAACCGGATCACCAATCAGCGCATGCCCCACATAAGACATATGCGCGCGTATCTGATGGGTGCGGCCAGTTTCCAGCCAGCAAGAAATTAATGACGCCACCGGCCGGTCGGTTGGACCAAAACTTTCGTCGCAGCGCGCCCGCGTTATGGCGTGGCGCCCCGCATCCTTAACCACCGCCATGCGCTTGCGGTCGGTTCTGTGGCGCGCGATATTGCCCGAAATCCGCACCACATTGCCTTTCTCGAACCGCACGCCGTTTATGCCTGCCAGCCGCGGGTCCACCGCTGACGGGCGGCCCCAGACCACGGCCCGATACAGGCGCTCCAGATCATGGGCTGCAAACTGCGCTGCCAACCCCTGATGCGCGGCGTCGGATTTTGCCACCACCAGCAACCCAGATGTGTCTTTGTCAATCCGGTGCACAATGCCGGGGCGTTTCTTGCCGCCAATGCCCGACAACGTATCCCCGCAATGATGCAGCAATGCATTGACCAATGTGCCGGTTTCAGACCCGGGTGCAGGATGCACCACCATGCCGCTTGGTTTGTTAACCACGATCAGGTGCGCGTCTTCAAATACCACATCCAGCGGAATGTCTTCAGGCTGGGCGTCCAGCTCCACCGCCACGGGCAATACCACCTGCCATTCCTGAAACGGTGATACCTTGGCTTTTATATCGGTAACGACCTTGCCCATATTTGAAACCTGCCCGTCTTCGATCAGCACCCGAATGCGCGAACGCGACAGCGTCACCCCCTCTGGCACAAAAGCCGCCAAAGCTTTATCAAGACGAGGCGCTGGCGATTCCCCCAGCGTGATTGTCAGAATCTCGGAAAGTGCCGTCATGGAAGCCCCATATGAAGAACCAAAGCACCTAAAGCTGCTCCGGCGGCTGGTCACCACATTGACCATTGTATTTATTCTGGGCTTAATAACCGTAGTTAGCGTGATTGTCATCCGCTTTGCAGCCCCTGCCACACCACCACCGGAAATTCCTGAAAATATGGAGATTCCGATGGGTGAAACCGTGCAGGCGGTGACCTTGGGCAAAGACTGGGTCGCTGTTGTCACCCGCGGTCAGAACGGCATCGAGCAAATCCATATTTTTAACCCCGACGGCACATTGCGCCAAACAATGGAGATCAAATGAGCCTGCCCGACGGTTTTATCGAGGACCTGCGCACGCGATTATCGCTGGCCCAAGTCGTGGGCCGCAAGGTGATATGGGAGGCCAAAAAAACCAATGCCGGCAAAGGTGATTACTGGGCGCCCTGCCCGTTTCACACTGAAAAAACCGCGTCTTTCCATGTGGATGACCGCAAGGGGTTTTATTATTGCTTTGGCTGCCATGCCAAAGGCGACGCCATCAATTTTGTGCGCGAAACCGAAAATGTCGGCTTTATGGATGCCATTAAAATTCTGGCGGCCGAGGCCGGAATGCCAATACCGGAATCCGACCCGCGCGCGGCTGCACGCGCCGAAAAACGCACCGAGCTGGTTGATGTCATGCAAGCCGCTGTGCAGCATTACCTGATGCAGCTTAAAACCGCGCCAGCCCAGGGCGCGCGGGATTATCTGAAAAAACGCGGGCTGACGGATATTACCCAAACCACGTTCGAGATCGGTTTTGCCCCCGATACCCGCACCGGCCTGTTTGATGCGCTAATCGCCAAAGGCTTTAATCAAGACCAGATCATCGAAGCAGGGTTATGCGCCCTGCCCGATCGAGGCGGCAAACCCTATGATCGTTTCCGCGACCGCATCATGTTCCCGATCCGCGATCAGCGCGGCCGCGCCATTGCTTTTGGCGGGCGTGCCATGGCGGCAGATGCCCGCGCCAAATATCTGAACTCCCCCGAAACGCCGCTATTTGACAAAGGCCGCAATCTTTATAACCTTGGCCCTGCGCGTGAGGCCGCCGGAAAGGTTAACGGGTTGATCGTGGCCGAGGGTTATATGGATGTTATCGCGCTGCACCAAGCCGGTTTCAAACATAGCGTTGCGCCGCTTGGCACCGCCATCACCGAAAACCAGCTGCAACTGATGTGGCGGGTGAACCCCGAACCAACCATAACGCTGGACGGTGACGTTGCCGGAATGCGCGCCGCCCTGCGCCTGATCGACATTGTTTTGCCGCTGCTGGAACCCGGGAAATCCTTGCGTTTTGCAATGTTGCCCGAAGGGCTGGACCCGGATGACCTAATCAACACCAGCGGCGCGCAGGCCATGCAAACCGTGCTGGGCAACGCCAAGCCGATGGTATCGCTGCTATGGCGGCGCGAAACCGAAGACAAGGTTTTTGATAGCCCCGAGCGCCGCGCCGCGCTGGACAAAAACCTGAAAGCCGCCTTGGCAAAGATCAAGGATCCGTCGATTTATGCCCATTATAATGACGCCATAAGACAGCTTAGAAAAACCCTGTTCAGCCCCAAGCGTGATCAAAAAAAATGGACCCCCTTTAACAAACGCGGCCCAATGCCCGCCGTTGCCGGCACCAAATCATCCTTGCTGGCGCGCCAGTCCACCGGCCCCGAGGCCGAAGCGCGGGTGCGCGAAAGCGCGATTTTGCTGGGCTGTCTGAACCATCCGCAAATTGCCGAAAGGTTCGAGGAGGATCTGGATCGTTTACATTTTATCTGCCCTGATCTGCGTGAAATTTGCCATAGCCTCTTGTCTCATCTTGATCAGACCCTATCTTTGGCACAGGAAACACAACGCCAGGCCCTGCGCGAACTTGTCCACACATCCATCGGCTATGACGCCCATGATAAACTGACCAGCATCGGGCAGGTGCGCGACAACCCTTGTTTGCACCCTCTGGCAGATGCCGAACTGGCCGCACAAGCCGTGGCCACGGATATCGCCCGCCAACAGGCGATACTGGGGGTAATGGAAGAAATCCGCGAGGCCGAAACAGAAAATATGGGCATCGCAGATGAAGGCATGACATGGCGATTAAACCAGGCGGCCGAGGCCAAACGACAGGCCGATACAGGCGGCATAACCGACGAAGACAACACCGATGGCGAGGGCGATTTATCGCGTAAATTACAAGCACTTATTGACCAGAAAATCTGGAAAAAAGACAAAAAATAACCCACTTGCGAATCACCCCGTAAAAAGCGAGATTTGCGGGTGATTCGCCCATCAGGTGATTCGCCTGATTCGCACGCTTATACACGGAGCATTCCATGGCCGCCAAAGACAGCAATCAAAAATCGAATGATATGACCGAGGCTGGCCCGTTGCTGGATATGTCGCAAACCGCTGTGCGAAAAATGATCGCCACGGCCAAGGAACGCGGCTATATCACCTATGACGAATTAAACGAATTCATGCCCCCCGATCAGGTGTCTTCCGAACAAATCGAGGATATCATGGCGATGCTGTCGGCCATGGGTATTAATGTTACCGAGGGCGAAGAAGCCGAAGAAGAAGAAACCGACACCGATATTGTCGAGATCGGCGAGGCCACCACCGGGCGCGAACTGGTTACTGCATCGGCCACCAATGAAATTCTGGATCGCACCGATGATCCTGTGCGCATGTATCTGCGCGAAATGGGCACGGTTGAATTGCTGTCTCGCGAGGGCGAGATCGCCATTGCCAAACGCATAGAGGCTGGCCGAAATACCATGATCGCGGGCCTGTGCGAAAGCCCGCTGACCTTTCAGGCCATTACCATTTGGCGCGACGAGCTGTTGTCCGAGGACATCATGATGCGTGATGTGATCGACCTTGAAACCACCTTTGGCCAGTTTATGGGCGAGGACGAGGAAGAAGAGGTCGAGGACAAAGACGAAGACGGAGACAAAAGCGAAGAAGAAACCAAGGCCGAGGAAACGGCTGAGGAAACCAGCGCTGACGACCAGACCGAAGATGATGACGAGGATGACGACGAGGAAGAAGACGAACAAGCCAATCTTTCCCTTGCCGCGATGGAAGCCGCGCTAAAACCCCGCGTGCTGGAATCGCTTGATCAAATCGCTGCCGATTACGAAAAGCTCGAAGCAATGCAAGACGGCCGCATGAACGCGGCCATGAGCGAGGGCGAAACATTTTCATCCGCGCAAGAACTGGAATACCAACGCCTGCGCACTGAAATTGTCACGCTGGTCAATGCGCTGCACCTGCATAACAACCGGATCGAAGCCTTGGTTGACCAGATTTACGGCATCAACCGCAAAATCATGTCGGTCGATAGCGGCATGGTTAAAATCGCTGATCAGGCCCGCATCAATCGCCGTGAATTCATCAGTGAATACAAAGGCTTTGAGCTGGACCCCGCATGGCTGGAACGGGTTGCAGGCCTGACCACCCGCGGCTGGGAAGCATTCACAACCACCCACGGCGAAAAAGTCTCCGATCTGCGCGAGGAAATGGCCGAGGTTGGCCAATATATCGGCGTCGATATCTCCGAATTCCGCCGCATTGTGCAGCAAGTGCAAAAAGGCGAAAAAGAAGCCCGCGCTGCCAAAAAAGAAATGGTCGAGGCCAATCTGCGCCTGGTGATTTCTATCGCCAAAAAATACACCAACCGTGGTTTGCAATTCCTTGATCTTATTCAGGAAGGCAATATCGGGTTGATGAAAGCCGTGGATAAATTCGAATATCGCCGTGGCTATAAATTTTCCACCTATGCCACATGGTGGATCCGCCAAGCGATCACGCGGTCGATCGCGGATCAGGCCCGCACCATCCGAATTCCGGTGCATATGATTGAAACCATTAACAAACTGGTGCGCACCGGCCGCCAGATGCTGCATGAAATCGGCCGCGAACCTACCCCCGAAGAACTGGCTGCAAAATTGCAAATGCCGTTGGAAAAAGTCCGCAAGGTGATGAAAATTGCCAAAGAACCGATTTCACTGGAAACCCCGATTGGCGACGAGGAAGACAGCCAGCTTGGTGATTTCATCGAGGATAAAAACGCGGTTCTGCCGCTGGATTCAGCGATTCAGGGCAACCTGAAAGAAACCACAACCCGCGTGCTGGCCAGCCTGACGCCGCGCGAAGAACGGGTGCTGCGCATGCGTTTTGGCATCGGCGTAAACACCGACCACACATTGGAAGAAGTCGGCCAGCAATTCAGCGTAACCCGCGAACGTATCCGCCAGATCGAGGCCAAGGCCCTGCGCAAGCTTAAACATCCGAGCCGGAGCCGGAAGCTGCGGAGCTTTTTGGACCAGTGATCAGTAGGGTGCGTGGTTTCCACGCACCCTACCGGGTTATCGGCAGGTGATCAGCATGGTGTTATATGCACGCCCGGCCTTGGTGCCTTTGGTCAGGGTAATCACCGCTTGGCCATCACCACCGCAATATCTGTCAGCGCCGGTCAAAACACGGCCATCCCCAACCACATCGGTATAGTAGGAATATGCAAGAACTCCGTCGCTCATGGTTGCGGAATCCAGTAAGGGCGCCAATGCGGCATCTGTAACGGCCACGCCGGCGCTGCCACCATTGCCGATCGCCGGAAAGCCATCGCTGCCATTTGCAGGTAATTCACAGGCAGCCAGAAAACCGGCAGCCGCAACAAAAATAAAAGGTTTCAAAAAGCGCATGGATATGTCTCCGCAAATAGGTTGGTTCTAATTTCGCGTAACCTATCGGCGATAAACCAATCTGTAAATGGCCAAGCCACAGGCGGGCAGGCAAAATTGCCCCTACCCAAGTTGTAAAACCCCGCCTATAGTAAGCAAAACAATATATTGTGTTAACGGAGGCCCCGATGCGTTGCCCATTTTGCGGAAATATTGACACCCAGGTCAAAGACTCTCGACCGGCGGAAGACCATGTCGCCATTCGCCGCCGCCGCGCCTGTGCGGCATGTGCGGGGCGGTTTACCACTTATGAACGGGTGCAGCTGCGCGATCTTGTGGTCTTGAAAAAGAACGGCAAGCGCGAGGATTTTGACCGTGACAAGCTGGCGCGCTCCATCCGCATATCCCTGCAAAAACGCCCGGTTGAGGCTGATCGCGTTGACCAGATGATTTCAGGCATTGTGCGCCGTCTTGAATCCTTGGGTGAAGTCGACATCCAGTCCGACCAGATCGGCCAGATCGTGATGGAAACTCTGGCCCGTATTGATACGGTCGCCTATGTGCGCTTTGCCAGCGTTTACAAGAATTTCCAGGCTGCGGATGATTTCGAAGAATTCGTGCATGAACTGCGCCCGCCAAAACCTGACAGCGAAAAATAATGCAACCGGATGACAATCGCTGGATGCGCCTTGCCCTGTCATTGGCAAAGCGCGGGCTGGGGAATGTCTGGCCCAATCCGGCGGTTGGCTGTGTAATTGTCAAAAACAACCGTCTGCTTGGCCGCGGCTGGACCCAACCCTCGGGCCGCCCCCATGCCGAAACCATGGCGCTGGCGCAGGCTGGTAACGGGGCGCAGGGCGCCACCGCATATGTCACGCTTGAACCCTGCAGCCATCACGGCCAGACCCCGCCTTGCGCGGATGCGCTGGTGCGAGCCGGCATTGCGCGGGTGGTTTGCGCGCTGGAAGATCCCGACCCCAAGGTTTCAGGGCGCGGGTTTGCAATGCTGGCAGGTGCCCGCATTCAGGTTGATAAAAACATCCTGCCTAAGGAAGCCGAGGCGCTTAATCTGGGTTTTTTGCTAAACCGCACCATTGAACGCCCGATGTTTACCTTGAAACTGGCCATGTCGCTGGACGGGCGTATTGCCACCGGCAATGGCCAAAGCCGCTGGATTACAGGCGCAAAAGCACGGCGCAATGTCCATATGCTGCGCGCCAGCCACGATGCTGTTTTAATCGGGCGCGGCACCGCCGCGGCGGATAACCCGATGCTGGATGTGCGCGATTTGGGCCTTGAAAACCATAATCCCGTGCGGGTGGTTGCCGATGGTGGCCTGTCGCTTAGCCCCAGTTCTCGGCTGGCGCGATCTGCCAAGGAAACCCCGCTCTGGCTGTGCCACCATCACGGGATTGAGCGCGAACGCCGCGATATGTGGCAAGATTTAGGTGCTAAACTGATCGAGGTGCAAACCACCAAAACCGGAGAGCTGGATATTAACGATCTGGCCCGAATGCTGTCCCGAAACGGGCTGACAAGGGTGCTGTGCGAAGGCGGTGGCCAGCTGGCGGCCAGCCTGATACAGGCAGAACTGGTCGACCGGCTTATCTTGCATTCAGCGGGGCTTTTGCTTGGCTCAAAGGGGCTTTCGGGCATTGGCGCATTGCCGTTTTCCAGCCTTGCGGATTTCCCGCGTTTTGAATTGCAAAGCACACAGCAGCTGGGCGGTGATGTTGAAACCATCTGGAAACCGGCGCGATAGTCAGAGGTGGTCGCGGGAATTCGGACCAGTTGTTAAGATGAATCGCCCTATGAGAAGGACGATAGGAAATGACGAAGAGAAAACGGTGTTGGAACGAATTCAAGGCGTCTAGGAAGCTAGGGCCATTCAGACCCATAGCCGTGATCAGGTCTCCGCCTAATCTCCAACCGGCCAAGCCTTGAAATACATCGCCAAATACTGGGCAGGCCTAAACCTGTTCCTCACCGATGCCGCATCGAGATCGACAATAACCCCGTGGAGCGCCCCATCGCCCTAAACCAAAAAAATACCCTCTTCGCAGGCCACGAGGCAGGTGCCCAAAACTGGGCCATGATGCGGACTGGTTCAGAGAAGGCCTGCTGGATAAGGACATTATACCCTGCATTCCCTCCAAGAAGAACCGGAAAATCCAGATTTATTATGATAAAGCCTTGTATAAACAGCGACATAAGGCCGGAAATATTCAACACAGATCATCCCTCTCATGGTTTGCAAGCAAACCACTGCCGGGCAGCAGGACAGCCAATTCACTTCGCTCGACTTCATCAAGCTGCTGAAAGACGCCGAGATTTCTATTAGCATGGACGGTAAAGGCGCGTGGCGAGATAACCGGATGATCGAGCGGTTCTGGCGCAGCGTAAAATACGAGGAGATTTATCTGCATGCCTACACAAACGTTCCTGAAGCCCATGCAGGCATCGGGAAATACATAAAATTCTACAACCAAAGGAGGCCGTATTCATCACTTGCAGGGAAGACCCCTGATCAGGCATACTTCAATCAGCCAAAACCAATTCCGGTAGCGGCTTAGAAAATGCAGATATCCACTTAAGAAACCCAAGGATACTGTTCAAACAAACCGAGCCACCTCATTCGGCTTCGCGCATTGCGGTTACTTCATCTGCAAACATTTTGCTGCCATCGGCAAATTGCAAAACTGTCTGACCCTCGATCAACCGGACTTCGTCAACCTTGCTGAATACAAAACCGTTGGTTTCCAGAATTAGCTCGCCCGAAGACAGGGATTCAACCATAAAAGAAAACCGGTCACCGTTTTCAGCCCGCTGGCCACTATCCAATATTCCGGACCAGTTTGCATTTTCTTCAGCCGGATCAATCGATTGGGTTGCAACAATGGTTCCGTTTTCATCATAGACCACCAAACGGGCGGCGTCTGCGCTACGATGTATAAAGGTTTGCACATCCAGCGGCACATCTTCATAGGGTGCTGTTCCCGCATTGCGAACCTCTTTTCCGATCCACTGGGCTAAGCCGCCGGTGGCGCCGTTTGCCAATGCTTCTAATATGCTTTCCAGGTTTTCATTTGATTTAACTTGTTGTTCTACGGCCGAGAAACTGGCGAGCTGTGCAACAAAAGCAGTGGATTCAACAGGTTTTAACGGATCCTGATTGCGCAATTGCGCGGTTAGCAGCGCAAGAAAGGTTTCGAAATCCCCTTCGACATCGGTTGCGTTGCCGGTATCGCCGGTTGAGCGGGAAAATCCCGCTGATGCTTGGCTCAAAGTATTTACGGTTTCCATTTTGACCTCTCTATAAACGAATATCCAGCCGGTCTCCGGGCAGATAGGTTAGTTCTGTTTCTAATACTGTTTCAGTTTGGGTATGATTTTGTCCGGTATCGGACTGGCTTTCATCATCTTTTGCAAATTGCTGGTTTTGATCTGACTGGAAATGTAAATCCGCTTGGCCAAACCCGGCTTTTTCAAAAGCCGCCGCCAGAATTTCTGCGTTGCGACGCATCAGGTCAATAATTTCGGGCCGTTCCGCTGTAATCGTTGCGTAAATACCGTTATCAGAGGTGACCATACTGACCACCACGCGCCCCAGCTCTGGCGGGTCAAGCCGGATTTCAATTCTTGGATCTGCCGTTTTGGAGATTTGAACCAATATCTGCTGGGAAATGGTTTTGGCCATATTCAAACTTGCCACATCACCCTGCGCGGCTGGTGCAGCGCTGCTGACCGCATGCAATGCACCCATGCGCCCCAATTCGGGTTGTGCCAAAAACAAATCGGGAGAGGCCATTTGACCAATTTCAAGCGGTGCAGACAGGGCCACCGGCACCTGGGTTGTTTGTGTAACCGTAGTTTGGACCTTTTGGAGTGCCACGGGGGGCGTTTGTTCGACCTGTTTGACTGGGATATCCTGTTTATAAACAGGTAAGTCCAGCAATTTTGCATCCCCAGTAGATGCCGGACTCTTTTCATCGGGTGGTAAAGCAGACAGCCCTGCTAGTGGCGCGGCGGGTTGTTTTGATGTCGAATCGACATGTGGCAATTGGGCCATAGTGTTAGGCACCAAATCATGTGCAGACTTGGCTGCAAGCACCGATGTTGCTATCGTTTCAGGTGTTTTTACAGCTGGTAAATCTGTGGCAGGCGCCGGGGTAATTACTGGATCGGTTTTGGCAAATAACGCCGGTTCCCGCAGGGTTTCTGGGCTGGTGCTTTCAGCTGTACCTACGGATGTTTCAGGGGGTTTTGCGCTGACAACAAATCCTTCCAAGGGGATGAGGGGCGTTTCATCCTGTGTGATTTCTGGATCAACACCGGGTTTTGTGATCAGGGTTTCACTGTCCAACTCCTGTTTTTCGACGCCTTGTTCAAGCGATTTGTTTGCGGTTTTTATGGCCGCAACAAGGCCGGAAAAATCGAGGCTTGGGGCTGTTTGGTTTGCATCTACAATTGGGGTTTCTGCCTTTGCAATAGCAGTTTCCATTGCAACGGTTCCACCAATAATTTTTCCTGAAAAGTCCATTCTATGACCTTTATAAATTTCGCTTGCCTGACAATTGCAGCAAATCCGTTACGAATTATTTACTGAATTAGGTCAAGTTGGTGAAAATCAACAAATTATAGGTAAGGTTTTATGGAAATTTCATCTGGGCCGCCCGTTGGGGCAAATGCTGGCCCCGAACGGGCCGAACGCATTGCGGTGCTTCGTGAAACTGCAAAAGCGTTTGAAGCATCATTTTTGGCAGAAATGCTGAAAAATACCGGGCTGGGTAAAAGTCGTGAATCATTTGGTGGTGGTGCCGGAGAAGACGCATTCAGCAGCCTGCTGGTCAGCGAACAGGCCAAGTTAATGGCCGATAACGGTGGTGTTGGCCTTGCGGAACATATATTTAACAGTCTCGCAGCGCAAGAAGGCCTGACATGATTACCGTGTTTATGGCGCGGTCAAAGCTGAAACAAATTGTGGCTTTGATGGAAGAAGAACGGCGGGTTCTGCTAAATGGTCCGCTGTCATCAATTACGGAAATTGCTGCCAAACGTGGTGTAATTCTTGATGCTTTGGAAAATGGCGGTCCGGTTTCGCGTTCGGTTTTGAGGAACGGGTTAAAACACATCCGAAACCTTGCCATTCAAAACAAAAAACTGTTCGAGGCAAGTATCGAGGGCATGAAGGCCGCAACCGATACGTTGCAGAAACTGGAAGAAAATATCGGAGTGATGGAAACCTATACATCAAGCGGTGAAAAAGTTCTGGTTTTGCAGCGGTCTTCTAAAAAGGATCACAGGGTCTGAAAATTTAGCACCAATTTGGCTGCGTATTTAGGCTAAATTTTCGGTATTTGGCGGGGCCGCGTTAAGGTTTCATTATGTGTAATCGGGCAGATTGACCAAGCGATCTAAAACAGATTGCCGCCCGGAAATGGGCGTAACGTCAGAACGGCGAAAAGCGGGTTATCGACCATAACCTAAATTGAAACCGCAGCGCCGAACGCGCTGCAACGCCGAAGGAAATGCAAAATGTCTAGCATTCTTACAAATCAGAGCGCCATGGTTGCGCTGCAAACACTGCAAAGCATCAACAAAAGCCTTGGCTCTACCATGAGCGAAATTTCAACCGGCCGGACGGTTGCAAATGCCAAGGATAACGCCTCTATCTGGGCAATCTCACAAACCATGCAATCGGATGTGGACGGGTTCAAGGGCATTTCTGATGCGCTGGCAACCGGTGGTGCATCGGTGGCTGTGGCCCGGACAGCAGCTGAATCCATCACTGATCTTCTTGGTGATATCAAAACCAAAATCGTTGCCGCACAAGATCCGTCTGCGGATCAGGCCAAACTGCAAACCGATATTGCCGAATTGCGTAATCAGGTGGGTTCGGTGGTAAATGCCGCCCAGTTTAACGGCTTGAATCTTGTGGATGGCACCAATGCATCTGTAAATGTTCTGGCATCGCTTGATCGTGATTCCTCTGGTGCGGTAACGGCCTCTAGCATTAATGTTTCGGGCCAAAACCTCTCGACCGGTGCCGGAGCCATCAAGGCTGCGCTTGCCGGGTCTGATGGTGCTGGTGGTGATGGCGCTACGGCTGCAATCTTTATCGATGCTGCCGGATCGGCCGATATTGTGATTGTTAATGCGGCTTTGGCTGCTGGCGATACATTCAATGTCAAGATTGGCAGTGAATATGTTTCTTATGTCGTAACCGCAGAAGATGTGGCTGCGGGCACGCCTGAAGAAGTCGTCGCCAACGGCATCCGCTCGGCGATTAACGGCATGGACAACGCAAATATAACCGCTGACGTGGCCGCAGACACAATCACGGTTACCAATGCTGCCGGTGATACGGTGAATATGACCACTGAAATCGTTTCGGTTGGCACTGGCGGGCTTTCCGGCCTTGCGGGTATCAATGTGGATGATGGCGGCGGCGGTAACTCTACGCAGGCGCTTGCCGATATTGAGGCCTTGATCCAGACATCAATCGATGCAGCAGCTGCTTTTGGTTCCAGCCAGGCACGTATCGAAACCCAAAGCGAATTTGTCAGCAAGCTGACCGATTCCCTGAAGGTTGGCATTGGCGCATTGGTTGATGCTGATATGGAGGCCGCATCTGCGCGTTTGCAAGCGCTTCAGGTTCAGCAACAGCTGGCGACACAATCGCTGTCAATTGCCAATCAGGCACCGCAGAACATCCTGTCATTGTTCCGCTAAGTTAACCAGCAAGGCGGGGGCTAACCTCGCCTTGCTGCACCGAAAATTCATAACAATCACACGCTGGTTTTCCAGCTAGGGTGGAAGGATACGCCCCATGAATACTGCGGTATTGGCAAAATCTTTATATGGTAAACCAACCCATGAGGTCGGCACCAAAAGAGGCATCGAATACAAAGCCTTTTCAAAAGCAACGGCACATCTGGCCGAATATGTCGGCACAGAAACGGCAAATTTTGCCGGAATGGCCGAAGCGCTTTGCGAGAACCAGCTTCTTTGGACAGTATTGGCGGCGGATGTCGCGGGGGACGGGAACGGGTTGCCAGAACAGCTTCGTGCCCAGATATTTTATTTAACCCAGTTCACCAACCATCATACCAAACTGGTTCTAAATGGTAAGGCCAGCCCCGATATTCTGGTGGAAATCAATACCAGCATTATGCGGGGGTTACGCGATTGCGCCACCGGCCCCGAATTGGTGTCACCATGAGCGGCCTTGTTCTGAAACTCCGCCCGTCTGAACGGGTGATGATCAACGGCGCGGTTATTGAAAACGGCGATCGCCGCTCGCGGCTGAACATTCTAACGCCGCATGCCAATGTTTTACGACTGCGCGATGCCATCCACCCCGAAGACGCAAAAACACCGGTGCGGCGCATTTGCTATACCGCGCAAATGATTCTGGCTGGCGAGGCTGACCCAATGGATGGGCGTAAACAGCTAACCAAAGGTATGGCGCAACTGGCACAGGTTTTTGACAGCCCCGAGGCGATTAAAATTCTGGCCGAATCCACCGCCTTTTTGGCAGAGGAAAACGATTACCAAGTCTTAAAAACCTTGCGGTTGTTGCTGCCGATTGAGGAAAAACTGATGGAAAGCGCGTCATGTATCAGCCCATAACCCCCATTGACGGCATCGCCGGATGGCGGTTTATACAACGCACTCAGGAAACACAACTTGCCGCGTTTTCGTCCAGTGCGGAGCTGAACCGCGAGGTGGAGTATTTCAAGGCAAATATCAGCAAAATCACCAGCGCAGAAGAACTGGTTAAGGATTTCACCTTGTTCAAGGTGGCGCTGGGCGCATTCGGGCTGGAAGAAAAAGTTGCCGACAAGTTCTTTATGAAAAAGGTTCTGGAAGAAGGTTCCGAGGATAGCGAGGCGTTTTCTTTACGTCTGACCGACACCCGATATCGCGAACTTGCCGAGGCATTCGGGTTTGGCAATGCATCCGGTTCCAACCTGCAATTATCCGATTTTGGCGGTCGAATCACTGACCAATACAAAATTCTGCAATTTGAAAAAGCGGTTGGCGAATCTGACAGTTCTATGCGGCTTGCCTTAAATTTGGAGCGGGATATAGGCGAATTGGCCAATGATAAAGCAGCTGGCACCACCGCGTGGTTTTTACTGATGGGCAATCCGCCCCTGCGCGAAGTATTCGAAACCGCTTTTGGCCTGCCCAAATCCATCGGCCAGCTGGATATCGATCGCCAGCGCGAGATTTTTCAAGATGCCAATTCGCGCCTGTTTGGCAGCAGCTCAATGGATGTTTTCAAAGACCCAGAGAATATTGATAAACTATTACGGAATTTCTTTGCACGCGAGCAAATCAATTCCGGCCCCGGCCCTCTGACCGCAGGCATGGCGGCGCTGACCTTGATGCAAAACGCGGTTAATGCCCAGATCAGCTTTAATCTGCCGCGTGATTGATTTTTATCAATGCGTAGTAAAAGAAGGCCACTTGGTGACGGGTTACTTTATGCTTTGATGCGACAGAGGTGGTCCTGTCACGGTTTCGTTCCGCCCCGGGTGCTCAGATAGTCTATTAGCGGCTGAGGGTCGGTATCGCGGTTAGCATAAATAGAGGTGCGCAAAAACATGGGATCAGGGTTGCGCCCTATGTCCCCTAGAATAGCGATCATAAATGGATACCGTCCGAGCACAATACACCCTTCCTATTGCCCAAGGCAATAATCCCGTTCCACCGCTTGCGCTTCGGCTTCAGCAAGCAAGGCGTTACTAAGCGGGTGTTCAGGGATGCTGATGGCAAAATTCTCAATGATCTTCAGCCGGATGTTTTGGGCGTTCAACGCGGTTTCGGAGATACACCAAATCCCCTCGATCATCTCACGCGGGTCGCGCTTGTTATACCACCTAAGCACCGGCCTCCATGGCCGCCGCGCTGCCCGTTATTTGCGCATGCAAATACACGGGCAAATTTGTGGGTGTTTTGCCAAATAAAAAGGCCTCCGCTGAAAGCGAAGGCCTTTTGAAATTGGTATTGTTTTGGGCTTACGCCAGTGCGGCTTTAGCCTGATCCACAACAGCTGTGAACGCTTCGGGCTCATGCACGGCCAGATCGGCCAGAACCTTGCGGTCAACCTCGATACCGGCCAGTGTCAAGCCGTTGATGAACTTGGAATAGTTCAGTGTATCGTCGTTCAAACGCACCGCGGCGTTGATGCGTTGGATCCACAAAGCGCGGAAATTACGCTTACGGATCTTGCGGTCGCGCGTTGCATATTGGTTAGCTTTATCAACCGCCTGTGTGGCAGTGCGGAAATTGCGCGACCGGGCACCATAATAGCCTTTTGCGGCTTTGATGACTTTGCGGTGGCGGGCGTGGGAGGCTGGGCCTCCTTTAACTCTAGACATTTTTCAGGCTCCTTAACGCAAGTATGGCATGTATTTTTTCACAATATTTTCATCGGCTTTGCACAGGGTGGTGGTGCCGCGTGCATTGCGAATAAATTTATTGGAACGCTTGATCATACCGTGCTGCTTACCGGCCTGAGAGGCCTTGATACGGCCCGAGGCCGTCACTTTGAAGCGCTTTTTGGCGCTCGATTTGGTCTTCATCTTGGGCATTTCCGTCTCCTTGTACAGGAATTGGTATTAGACGCGACTCGGCAGCCCTTGTCGGCCGGTCCCATCGGTGAAGCGTGGCTTTTAGGCGTATCGCACCGGCATTGCAAGCGCGAAATCTCAGTTCAGGACCTTGCCGATCAGTTTATAGATGGCATCGGGCACATCGCCGATAAACAGACCTTTTGACTGGCTAAAATCCAGCCCTTCAAAATTTGAAATATGGGCATAATACAACAACCCCGCACCCAGCACCAGAAACAGCACTGCATATTTGGCCGAGGCCCTGTTGGTCATGGCAGCAATGGCCGACAGGATGCCCAGTAAAACCAGCAGGCTGCCCGATAGCAAATATATTTCGTAACTAGACATATTTACCTGCTTTATTAGTCAAGATCGGAACCATAAATCAGTTTTTCATTCACCGGCGCGACCCGCAAGATATTGGTACTGCCCGGGGTGTTGAACGGCACGCCTGCCGTCACGATAATCATATCGTCTTCACCAGCAAAACCAAATTTTTTGGCAGCCTTGGCAGCACCGACCACCGCTTGTTTGAACCGGTCGATTTTTGTAACCACCACACAATGCAACCCCCAGACCAACGCCAGGGAGCGGGCGGTATCGGTCAGATGGGTTAAGGCAATGATCGGCACGCCGGGGCGTTCGCGCGCTGCCAGAACCGCCGTGGTGCCTGATTGGGTAAAACAGACAATGGCTTTGACATCGGTAGTTTCTGCCACCTCGCGCGCGGCCACGGTAATTGCATCGGCAACCCCTTGGCGGGATGGCGTGTGTGACGCAATGATGCCATCAAGATACATTTCGTCTTTTTCGACCTCTTCCGCCACGTTGCTCATGGTGGTTACGGCCTCAACCGGGAAATCGCCAGCGGCGGATTCAGCCGATAACATCACCGCATCGGCGCCCTCGTAAATCGCCTGCGCCACATCCGACACCTCGGCGCGGGTTGGCACGGGCGATGAAATCATGCTTTCCATCATTTGCGTGGCAACGATCACCGGTTTGCCCACCCGACGACAGGCCGTGACCAGACGTTTTTGAATTGGCGGCAGCATATGCACCGGCAGTTCAACGCCCAGATCACCGCGTGCCACCATGACACCGTCGGTCACTGCCAGAATTTCCTCAAAACTATCGACCGCAGCGGGTTTTTCAATTTTAGCGATAATCTTGGCGCGTCCTGCCGCCAGTTTTCGCGCCTCGATAACATCTGACGGGCGCTGCACGAATGAAAGGCCCAGCCATTCAACCCCCAAGTCACACACAAATTCCAGATCGGCCAGATCTTTTTCTGACAAGGCCGCCAATGGCAGCACCACATCGGGCACATTCACGCCTTTGCGGTTGGAAATCTCACCGCCGACCTCGACATTCATATTGGCATAATCATCACCGCAATCGGTGACCTTGAGACGGATTTTACCGTCATTGACCAGCAGGGTTGAGCCGACCTTTAACGCTTTGAATATCTCTGCGTGGGGCAGGTTTACCCGTGTTGCATCGCCCGGGGTTTTATCCAGATCAAACCGGAACGCTGCGCCGACATCCAGCATTTCACTGCTATTGGCAAAAACACCACAGCGCAGTTTTGGCCCCTGAAGATCCGCCAGAATGCCGATCGGCCGGTCCAGCTCGACTTCCAGCTCTCGGATGATTTTATGGCGCACGGCAATTTCGGGGTGCGAACCATGGCTCATGTTCAAACGGAACACATCCGCGCCAGCAATAAACAAAGCCCGGATCATTTCTTTGGTGTCGGATGCAGGGCCAAGGGTCGCCACGATTTTGACGTTGCGACGCCGTCTAATTCCAGTAGTCATTTAATCTCTTTCAGTGCCAGGTTGGCGGGCCTTTGGCCATTATATCCCAAGATTTCCCCGATGTCCCGCCAAATTGGCGAAATATATGGTCTTTTTTGCCGCGCAGGCTGGAGGAAGGTTTCGCGCGGGGCTATCAATACCAGACGAATCAAACACGGAAACCCGATGCCTGAAACCCCTGCCTATACAATTTTCAATCCCGATACTGGCGCTTCGATCTTAATTATTTGTGATCACGCCACCAATGCTGTGCCCGATTGCGTCAATGGCGGCACATTGGGCATTACCCCGCAAGATATGGGCCGCCATATTGCTTTTGACATCGGCGCCAAGGCTGTATCGCAATATCTGGCCAAGGCCCTGAATGCCACGATGCTGTCCAGCAATTTTTCCCGTCTGGTGATTGACCCCAACCGCGGCGAAGACGACCCGACGCTGTTGATGAAAATCTATGACGGCACTATTATTCCGGGCAATCGCCACGCGGATAAGGCCGAGCGCGAGCGGCGATTAAACAAATTTCATCGCCCCTATCACCGGCAGGTTTCCCGCCAGATCAATGCGATCCTCGAACGTGGGCAGATACCGGCGATCATCTCGATCCATTCCTATACGCCAAAACTGCGCAACCGCCCCGAACGCCCGTGGCATATCGGGATTTTGTGGGATCAAGACGCGCGCATGCCTGTGCCGCTGATGGAAAAACTGCGCGCCAACCCCGATATTTGTGTGGGCGATAACGAGCCATATTCGGGTGAGTTACGCGGCGATACCATGTATTTCCATGCAGCAAAGCAAAACCTGCCCCATGTTCTGATAGAACTGCGCCATGATCTGATTGACACGGAACAAGGCCAGAAACACTGGGCTGAAATATTAGCTGAGCCGTTACGCGAAATTGTTGAAAATCTGGAGCAAAAAAATGGATAAGCAAACCAAAACCGAACTTGAGGCCGCTGCCTTTCGCCGCCTTCGCGACCATCTGGCAGAGCGCAGCGATGTGCAAAATATCGACATGATGAACCTGACAGGGTTTTGCCGAAATTGTCTGGCCCGCTGGTATCAAGAAGCCGCCAATGAACGCGGCATTGACATGACCAAAGACCAAGGCCGCGAGGTATTTTACGGCATGCCTTATGAGGATTTCAAACAGCAAAACCAAACCAGTGCCAGCCCCGAAAAACTGGCTGAATTTGAAGCCAAACGCCCGAAAGACTGATTTCTTTGTTGTAAAAAAACTCGCGCCGCAGGCTAACCCGCCGAGCGTAGCGAGGCCAAGCCCAAACGAAGTGCGGGAGAGCTATTTCAACAGAAGCCACCGGTATTTTCCGCACGCCCAAACGGGGCGACAGAAAAATACCGGTCATGGCCTCGGCTACGCCTCGGTGGGGCCAGAGTTGAATGTTGGTATTATTTTCAGCTTTCGT
>JALSGU010000133.1 GCA_026982575.1 Paracoccaceae bacterium
TGGCCGATAAACACGCCCATGCCCAGAACAGACCCCTCGCGCACGATACAGCCCTCAACCACCTCGGAACGTGCGCCGATAAAACAGTTATCTTCAATAATGGTCGGTCCGGCCTGCATGGGTTCCAGAACCCCGCCAATGCCAACGCCGCCTGAAAGATGCACATTTTTGCCGATCTGCGCACAAGAACCAACCGTGGCCCAGCCATCAACCATTGATCCCTCGCCGACATAAGCACCGATATTCACAAAGGATGGCATCAGCACAACCCCCGGCGCAATATAGGCCGAGCGCCGCACAATCGACCCCGGAACCGCCCGAAAACCGGCGGCTTTCCATTGGTTATCCCCCCAGCCTGCCCATTTATTCGGCACTTTGTCCCACCAGCTGGCATTGCCGTTGGAACCCTCGATCATTTCCATATCATTCAGGCGAAACGACAGCAAAACCGCCTTTTTGGCCCATTGGTTTACATGCCAGTTCCCATCGGGGCGCGGTTCAGCCACCCGCAACTTGCCGCTATCAAGCGCGGTTAATGTGTCCTCGATTGCGTCGCGAACCTCGCCTTTGGTTTGGGGGGAAATGGTGTCGCGGGCTTCCCACGCGGCTTCAATGGCGGTTTCTAGCTGTGCATTGGACATGGTGGTTCCTAATATGTGACTGGTCTTGTTTCGTAAAAACCTATAATTCGGAATTAAACTAGGTGCAATGTGGCACAAAGCCAATCAGGAAGATAAAATGAACGCCAAACCCAATAGATTTCCCGATGCCAAAGGTGACATCACCAAATCCAAAGCGGTTGAGGACACCCCGCAAACCCGCGCGCCAACATACCGTTTGGCCTTTGCCGACCCTGATTTCCTGTGCCGCGAAGAATTGCGCCCAGTGCGGCTGCAGCTGGAATTGCTGAAACCCGAGATGGTATTAACCGAAAAGGGCATCGACAGCACGGTGGTTTTATTTGGCGGCGCGCGCATTCCCGACCCTGAATTCAAGGAAAACGCCCGCACCAAAACCCTGGCGGACCTGTCAAAATATTATACCGAGGCTCGGGAGTTTGCCAAAATTTGCACCCGCAAAAGCATGGAATTAGATGGTCGCGAATATGTGGTTTGCACCGGCGGTGGTCCCGGCGTGATGGAGGCCGGAAACCGTGGCGCAATGGATGTTGGCGGGCAATCCATCAGCCTTAATATTGTGCTGCCCCATGAACAATCCCCCAACCGATACGCCACGCCGGAGCTGTGTTTCAATTTCCATTATTTTGCCATTCGCAAGATGCATTTTTTGATGCGCGCCAAGGCAATTGCCGCATTTCCCGGCGGGTTTGGCACCATGGACGAGCTGTTCGAGGCCCTGACCCTTATTCAAACCAAACGCATGGAACCGATGCCGATATTGCTGTTTGGCCGTGAATTCTGGCAAAAAATCATCAACTGGGATGCCTTGGCTGATGCCGGAACCATTTCGGCCGATGATCTGGAGCTGTTCCATTTTGTCGAAACCGGCGCCGAGGCGTGGGATATTATTGAAAACTGGCAGGGCTAGCTGGCCAAAACCCGTTTGGCGATGTTTTTGGCGCCGGTTTTAACGCCGCTGCCGTCAAACGCGCCGGATATTTGGGTTTTGGCAATCAGGCTGTTGCGAAACTGCTGCGCCAGCTGTGTATCGGGGGGCGGGGGATTGCTCCAAAACCTGTCCAGATCATCATGGCTGCAAAGCCCCTTTTGTCGGTAAATCGCCTTGCCCAAAACAAAGGTCGGAATGGAGCGATCAATGCTTTCCAGCCCGACCGTAGAATTGATGGTAACAACCGCCGCGGCTTTGCCCAGCAACGTATCCAGATCACCGCCATTCAGAAAAACACATCGGTTGCTGGTTTTACCAATGATTTTCGCCCAGTTGATCCGGCCATTATCCAGCGGATGCACCTTGAAAACCAGCAAGGCATTTTGCGGGGCATGGCGGGTAAAGCTTTGGTAAACGTCTTGAACAGCTTTGATTAAACCGCCTTTTGGCCCATGCACCCTGATCTGGTAATCGCCATCCAGCTGCAGCGGAAACACAAAAACCGGCCCTGAATGGGCCATTATTTTATCAACGGTTTTGGTGGCTGAAATTCTTGCAAACGGTTTTTTAACAGCTTTGCTGATCCAGCCCCGCCATTCTTGCGTAGGGCGCACCAGCGCATGGGTTTTATAATGCGGATAACGCAACCATGAAAACAGGATATTGGCCAAATTCCAGCTTATATCCATCAGCGCATATCGCAAAAAAGAGCTTTTGAATGTTTGCGGAGGCTCAGGTTTTTTGACAGAGGTATCAATGCTAAACTGGCTGTTGGCGTTAATTCCATCACGTTCCAGCGTCAGCCATCCGGGTCGGTAATAGCCGTGTTCAACAATATAGATGCGGGGCGGGTCGGGCAATGTGGCGCAAAGCGCAATTGCTTTTTTATGCCAGAAACGGCCATCGCCAAGGCAGATAATATCGGTGATGTTGTGTTGTTTCAGAACCTGCGCCAGAAACTTCGTATAATCATTGCGCGATCCACGATAGGGCAAAATCTGCCCCGAATTACGCCGCCAAAACAGCCGGTCGCCGGGGCAAAACGCAATGCGGGTAACCAAGGCATCCTGTTTGCGCAACGCCAACCCCAGTGCTGCAAAAAACCACGAGGCCGGACCTTGTAACAGTAAAATATGCCGAGTATCGCTCATTTGACCAACATTTACCCTAAGCGTTAATTTTTTTGTAATGAATTACCGATTTAGTGAAAAAACCGGCCATGCAAAATGAAAGCGGTTTTTGTGCCTGTCGATAAAATATTCCTGTTTCTGCAAGGCCCGCCAAACGGCTATTGGTCTGTGCTTGGGCGCGCGTTGCTGGATGCGGGGCAGGGGGTGCGCAAAATCAACCTGTGCCTTGCGGACCGGGTTTTCTGGCGGGGGTTACCTGCGGACAGTTATCGCGGCAA
>JALSGU010000134.1 GCA_026982575.1 Paracoccaceae bacterium
GACAATCTGTGCTGCAACTATTTTTGCCATTTGGCTTTCCTGCTCTGGTATTCTGAAACTGGCTGCATTAGAACATTTTTCCAAAGATTGCGGAATACATGGGTTAAAATAAGAACCCAACCCGATAGCACAGCATTAATTCAGAATATAATTCCAGAACAGAAAGAACCCTTAAGATGGCAAACCAGCTAGACCTGACCGACCGGAAAATCCTTTTGGCTTTGCAAAGCGATTCAAACCAACCGCTAGAGGAAATCGCCCGCAAAGTCGGGGCATCTAAAACACCGGTCTGGAACCGGATTCGCAAGCTTAAAAAACTGGGCGTCATCAAACGCGAAGTTGCGTTACTGGACCCTGAAAAGCTGGGTCTGGACGCCTGTTTTTTTGTGCTGATCCGCACGTCGGAACACGAAGCAGGCTGGCAGCAGAAATTTCTGCGCACCCTGAAACAGCGCCCCGAAGTGCTGGAGGCCCACCGCCTTGCCGGTGATATCGACTATATTTTGAAAGTCCGCGTGCAAAACGCCAAAGCCTATGACACGTTTTACCAAGCCCTGATCAAAGAGGTTAAAATTTTCAACGTCACCGCGTTGCTATCGATGGAGGAGCTGAAATCCACCACCCAACTGCCAATTTTATGAATTCTTGCCTTGATTTGAGCCGGTTTCAGGTAAAGACTGTGGGGGTTGAGTAAATTCAGCCTTTGATTAAAAACAATTGACGGAGAGTTCCGATGAGACGAACAAATCTCGCCATGCTGGTTTCAGCCAGTATTTTATTACCCTCGGCCGCTTTGGCGCAGTTAAGCGTTTGCGGTGTATCCCCTTCCGAAGTGCAGCAATTTGGCGGTTTTGGTGCCGATGTTTCCGCGATTGACAGTGCGGTCCAGATGCAGGTGCAGCTAAGCCCGGGCGTTTCCAATTACCTGCAATTCGAGGTATCTTCGCCCACCGATGTGCGCATCGAGGCCACCGATGATAGCGGCGTTGATCCGGTGATGGAATTGTTGGATATTTCCGGCAATCAGGTCGCTGCCGATGATGATGGCGGCGGTGGCCGTGCCTCGCGAATCGAGGCTTCTTTGGCCGCGGGCACTTATTGCGCCCGTGTTTACAATTTCTCAAGCAATAACGGCCCGACCACGGTGCAGCTTGGTCGACTGGAGCATATGCCGCTAACCCAGGGCACAGCCGGAACCGGAGGCGGCGCCAGCGATCCTTGTATTGCATCGACCCCCGCAACAGCGCTGGCATTTGGCGCGTTGAATGGCGCGATTGCCAATGGCAATGTTCTGCGTGTTACGCGCACCGGCGATATCAGCTATCACCGCTTTACGCTGGATGCGCCTATACCAATAACGCTTAACGCCAAAAACGTGGATGCCGACCCGGTGCTGCGTTTGTATGATGCTTCGGGAAATCTGGTTGCGGAAAACGATGATTTTGACGGGCTTAATGCACAGATCAACATGCAAACCGCGCTTGGCTCGGGTGAATATTGCGTTGCGGTCAGCGCGCTTTCGGACGGATCTTTGCCGATTGAACTCAGCATTTCGGAATTTGACGAACAGGCGTTCCTGACGGCGCGTTACGATTCAGCCGAGGCAGCACCCGCAATTGGCGGCACCCATCCGATTGACGATATCGGCACGGTAACTACATCTTTCTCGGGCGATGTTCTGGTTGGCGGCGTTGCGCGCTGGGTTTCGTTTGAAATTCAGGAACCCTCCTTGATGCTGTTGCAGGGTTTTGGCAATGGCGGCGCCGACCCGAAAATATATCTGTTTTCGGATCGTGGTGAACAGCTTGATTTTAACGATGACAGCGGCAACAGCACCGACAGCCAGATCGCGCAGGAATTATTCCCCGGGCGTTATCTGATTGCGGTAATGCTTTACGGGTTTGAAGATGGCGACCAGTCCCAACCGGTGCGTTTATCGGTTACCCGTTACATTCGCGCCCAATAATTGGCGCAAATGCTGAGATAAAGGCCCGCCCTTTCGAGGGCGGGTTTTTTTATGACGTAATATCGTCTTTATCAAAGGTGTAATAACCAATCGCACAGCCAAGTGGTTCGGGCAGGTCGGGGTATTTATTGGCCACCATTGCTTCGCCGAATTCCCCGCTGGTGAAATTCGATATCATACCGGCAAACATGGCAAAGGGTGAACTATCCGTAATCTGTTCCGGCAATTCCGCCAGCATTTTGGTTTCCAGCGCCTGACACGGCCCGCCGGTGCTGGTTTTGATTTGCGGGTAAAAATAAAGCCCGGCCAGAATAACAGCCAATCCAAGAATATATTTTAACATGGTTTTTCCTTATACCCAGCCCGAAAGCTCGTTTTCAATGATGCCTGTCAGGGCTTCAATATGATCGTCCCGATCATTCAGGCAAGGAAAATAGCTGAATTTCTTGCCGCCCGCATGCTCAAAACTCTCGCGGATTTCCTCATTTATTTCCTCCAGCGTCTCAATGCAATCCGCCGAAAATGCCGGTGCGATTAGCGCGATGTTTTTAACGCCAGATTTGGCCAGTTCGGCCACATGGTCCACCGTGGCTGGCCCCACCCATTTGGTTGGCCCGAATTTTGACTGGAAGGCGCTGTCGATCTGGGTTTCATCCCAGCCCAGCTCCTCGCGTAACAGGCGCGTGGATTTGATGCATTGGCAATAATAAGGGTCACCCTCCAGCAAATAACGTTCAGGCACACCGTGGTAAGATACCACCAGTTTTTCGGGTTTTTGATCTGCGGCGGCATAGCCTTCGCGCACCGAATTGGCCAAAGCCTTGATATAGGCGGGATTATCAAAATAGGCCGGAACCGTTCTGATGGCGGGTTGCCATTTCAGTTTCATCAAGGTTCGAAACGCGTGATCATTGGCGGTGGCTGTGGTCGGCGCGGCATATTGCGGATAAAGCGGGAAAAACAAAATCCGCTCAACGCCTTGGTCTTTCAGGCGGCGAATGGCGCTATCGACTGACGGATTACCATAGCGCATGCAGAAATCCACCAGCACTTTATCGCCGTGCAAATCCGCCATCCGCGCGGCAATTGCAGCGGTTTGCTGTTTGGTAATGGTCAAAAGCGGGCTTTCATTGGCCTCATCATTCCAGATGCTGGCATAGGCTTTGCCGGATGCAAAAGGCCGTCGTGTTAAGATAATCAGCTGCAAGATCGGCTGCCATTTCCACTTTGGCGCATCAATCACCCGCTGGTCAGACAGAAATTCGCTTAAATACCGCCGCATGGGCCAATAGCTTGTGGCATCGGGCGTGCCCAGATTGGCCAGCAACACGCCGACCTTGGCGGGTTTTTGCGCGATATGGTCTTTGGGGGCAAATTCCAGACGGTCCATCATTTTTCCTCAGTGTTTAATACATCCGCCAGCCTTGTGGTGGCTGACCCTGGTCTTAACGGTTTAGGTTGCGTCGCAGATGGCGCCCATCCCGTCAAGAAAACAATCTCGAAAGTAGCAGGGATGCGACCATCAGCCTGTGCAAAATTATCTGTGTAAATTTCGATCATACGGTTCAGGGTGCTGCGCCGCGTGAATGTTTTGCGTCGCTCAGTCAGGGCATTTACCTCACCCATTTTGCGTAGATCCTGCATCAGATGCAGGGGGGTTTCATAGGTTACGGTCAGCTTTTGGCTATCGGCCACCGGCAATGCCAGCCCGGCGCGGGAAATCAAGCCGCCAAGATCCCGGATATCGCCCATCGGGGCGACACGGGGCGAAATTCCGCCCTCCAGCTCGGCCTCGGCTTTGGCAAAACTGCTGCGTAGTTCATGCAGGGTCTGCCCGCCAAACAGCGCGGCAATCATCAACCCGTCGGGCAACAGGCTGCGCCTTGCCTGCACCAATTGCCCCACTGGGTCATTGGCGCTGTGCAGGCATAACCCATGGATCAGCAGATCATGCGCGGCCACGTCCAGCAACAGCGTATCCGTATCGTCAGCCGCGGTCATAGCGCCGATTTCCTGCTGCCAGACATCCGGCAACCAACCGACAAAAGCCCGATTGGTAAACGATTTCTTAATCTCTTGCAGTCTTTCTGAAATCTGGGCTGCGGCCTCTCGGTGTAAAAAATCGGCCAGATCGCCCTGAACTGCACGGTGGCGGCGTTTGGTGATTATGGCCCGATCAAAAAGGTTTTTGGATGATTGCATTTAGAAAATCCTCTGCTGGGGGGGATATACCCCTAGCAACCACAAATAAAAAGGGTGACCCGCGCCGGTTGGCCAAACAGATGCTTGAAATGATCTATCCGGCCCGCTGCATGGGTTGCGAGGCATATACCGACACGCCAAACGGGTTATGCCCCGATTGCTGGTTGCAAACCCGTTTTATTTCCGGTGCCGCCTGTAAACAATGCGGCTCTCCCCTGCCTGGCGAGGGCGAGGATTTGCTATGTGACAGTTGCATCACCTTTCCCCCCGCATGGCGCCACGGCGCGGCGGCGGTGGTCTATGCGGACGGGGGGCGTAAAATGGTGCTGGCCTTAAAACACGGAGACCGGCTTGATCTGGCCCCGGCATTGGCGCGCTGGATGCTGACCCCCGCCAAACACCTGTTAAAACGTGCCGATATTATCGCGCCGGTGCCCCTGCACCGCTGGCGGTTGTTGCGGCGCAAATTCAACCAGTCTGCCGAACTGGCGCGGCATATGGCCCGCGCATCGGGGCAATATTGCCTGCCAGACCTGCTGACACGTTACCTGAAAACCCCCAGCCAAGACGGTTTAAACCGCGTTGAGCGCATGGATAACCAGCGCGGCGCATTCCGAATGACTGCTCGGCACATAACCGCGATAAAAGGTAAATCCGTGCTGCTGGTGGACGATGTTATGACAACGGGTGCCACACTTTCGGCCTGTGCCGAGACGCTTTACGGCGCGGGTGCCAGCAATGTTGATGTGATTGTTCTGGCGCGTGTTGAACGCGGGGGCTAATTGCCCTATATCGACAACAACATATTGAAAAAGGCCATGTCATGAAAAAAGTTGAAATATACACCAGCCCGCTTTGCGGATACTGCCACGCTGCCAAACGGTTGCTGACCAAAAAAGGCGTTGCGTTTGAAGAAACCAATGTGATGGCCAAGCCGGGCAAGCGCAGCGAAATGCTGGCGCGCTCCTTTGGGCGCACATCGGTGCCGCAAATTTTTATCGGCGGCACCCATGTTGGCGGGTTTGATGATCTGGCTGAACTGGAATCTGATGATAAACTGGACGCAATGCTGGCCGCATGATCCTGCACGCCGCCCTGATACAGCTGAATTCAAGTGATAATCCGGCGGCAAACCTGCCGGTAATCGAAAGCTATATTCGCGAGGCCCACAAGGGCGGCGCCACCCTGATTACCACACCCGAGGTTAGCAATATTATCTCGGCCTCGCGCAGCCATCAACAAGATGTGCTGCGAACTGAAGATCAAGACCAGACCCTTGCAAGGCTGCGTGAACTGGCTGCGGAATTGTCGATATGGCTGCTGATTGGATCGCTGGCCTTAAAAACCAACGCAGCCGACGGGCGATTTGCCAACCGTTCATTCTTGATCAGGCCGGATGGTGAAATCGCGGCTTGGTATGATAAAATCCATATGTTTGATGTGGAGCTTGGCTCAGGCGAGGGATACCGCGAATCTGCGCAATTCCAACCCGGAGATCGCGCGGTTCTGGCCGATGCCGGTTTTGCCAAAATCGGCCTGACCATTTGTTACGATTTAAGATTTGCATATTTGCACCGCACCTTGGCCAAAGCAGGTGCCGCCATCATCACCAGCCCCGCCGCGTTCACCGTGCCAACCGGCAAAGCCCATTGGCAGGTATTGCTGCGCGCCCGCGCCATTGAAACGGGGTGTTTCATTCTGGCCCCTGCCCAATGCGGCACCCATGCCCAAACCCGCAAAACCTATGGCCACAGCATCGCCATTGACCCATGGGGAAAAGTGATCGCCGAGGCTGGCGAAAACCCATGCGTGACTTTGGTTGATCTTGACCTTAACCTTGTTAGCGAGGCACGGGCCAAAATTCCGGCCCTGACCCATGATCGGGAGTTCACAACACATGACCATCAATAATGACCCGCTTGCCATTATGCTGTTCAGCGAAATCGCTACTGTTGATCAAGCTGCGCGCGCAAGGTTAAAGGCCAGCCTGCCCAAAGGTATGGAGCTGTCGCATTTTTATGTTCTCAATCATTTTTCCCATTTGGGGGGCGAAAAAACACCGGCCCAGCTGGCGCGGATATTTCATGTCACCAAAGGCGCGATGACCAATACCATTAACCGGTTATCCGCATCGGGGTATGTGCATGTGCGCCCCGACTGGGATGATGCGCGCAAAAAAATGATCAGCATCAGCACCGCGGGCCAAGCCGCGCGTAACGCCGCGGTTCAGGCGATTGATCCGGTATTCGAGGATGTGATGGAAAAACTGGGGCCTGACAAAGCCAAGGCCATGCTGCCGGTATTGCGCGAATTACGTATGGCTTTATTGGCGGGGTAACGGTGGGTGCAAGCACCCACCCTACGGGTGTTTGTAGGGTGCGTGGTCCCCACGCACCGCATATACAAAAGCTAAGCCTTTGCTGGCTTCACGCTGGCGGTAACATAATTAACCGACAGATCACGATCCGAGATCGACCAGCTCCAGGTCACCGGATTAAACACAAACCCGCTTTGATCGGTGTTTTGCAGCCCTGTATTTCCGATCATCTTGCACAATTCATCCGGCGTAATAAATTTATCCCATTCATGTGTCCCGACCGGCAGCCAGCGCATGACCCGTTCAGCGCCAATAATGGCCACAAGATAGCTTTTGGGATTGCGGTTTATGGTTGAACACAACATCAATCCACCCGGCTTTAACAAAGCATAACAGGCGTTTAACATGGCTTGCGGGTCAGACACATGTTCAATGACTTCCATGTTCAATATCACGTCAAACTGTTCGCCATCCTTAACCAATGCTTCGGCCATGGTGTGGCGATAATCAATTTTCAGACCCGATTGTTTGGCATGGATTTGCGCCACCGGAATATTTCCCGCCGCCGCATCCGCGCCAACAACATCCGCGCCCAGTGCCGCCATGGGTTCTGACAACAACCCCCCGCCACAGCCGATATCCAGCAATCGCAGGCCCTTGAGCGGTTTTTTTGCGGCCTTGTCCCGCCTGAAATGCGCCATGATCTGGTTGATGATATACTCCAGCCGCGTTGGGTTCATCATATGCAGGGGTTTGAATTTTCCGGTTTTGTCCCACCATTCCGCGGCCATGGCTTCAAATTTAGCCACCTCGGCGGGGTCAATTGTGTTTGTCGGGTCCATTGCGCTCATCTTTTTAACCTGCCATGTTAGACATATATGCAAACAGATAATGACAAACCATGCCAGAAGCCAGACCCTTTGATGCCATAACCCGACCGAAACTGCACCCGCCGCGGGATCCGTTTGACAGCGCCATGATGGAAATGACCGATGGCCATCGCATTTATGTGGAACAAAGCGGGCAGGTAAAAGGCAAGCCGGTGATCATGCTGCATGGCGGACCGGGGGGCGGTTGCTCGCCCTCGATGCGGCGGTATTTTGATCCGGATGTTTACCGCGCCATTTTATTTGACCAGCGCGGCTGCGGGAAATCAACACCGTTTGCCAGCGTTGACAACAACACCACGCAAAATCTGGTTGCCGATATTGAGCGCATACGGGTGCGGCTGGGCATTGAAAAATGGATTGTGTTTGGCGGGTCATGGGGCGCAACCTTGGCGTTGCTTTATGCGCAAACCCACCCGTCGCGGGTTGAAACACTGGTATTGCGCGGCGTATTTACCATGACACAAGCCGAGCTGGACTGGTTTTATAATGGCGGTGCAGGCCAATTCTGGCCCGAGGCATGGGCTGAATTTTCCGGCCTTGTACCAAAATCCGAGCAATCCGACATGATCAAAGCCTATCGCAGCCGCATTTTTGGCAAAGATGAAAAGCTGGCCGAGATTTATGCCCAAGCGTGGACCCGCTGGGAAAACACCCTTGCGGTGATCCATTCCAACGGGCGCGGCAATGCGCCCTCGCCGCGATATGCATCGGCATTTGCCCGTATTGAAAACCATTATTTCAGCAATGCCGGTTTTATTTCCGAAGGACAGATCATGCGCGACATGCACCAAATAGCCGACATACCCGGATATATCGTGCAAGGCAGATACGATATGATCTGCCCGCCCCATACCGCACATGCCCTGCACAAGGCTTGGCCAAAATCCGATCTGCGGATGGTGACTGCTGCGGGCCATGCCATGTCTGAACCGGGCATCGCACGCGAACTTTTGAACATTATGGATGAAATTGCCAATGACTAAATATGTATTGATAACCGGCGCCACCAGCGGCATCGGCTTGGCCTTGATAGAACCGCTGAAAACCGCCGGTTTTGCGCCAATCCTCACGGGTCGGAATGCTGAAAAAACCGCAAAGCTTGCTGCGCGACATGGCATTGATGGCTATACGCTAGATGTTGCGGACCCTGACGCGATTCAGCGCGTTACACAGCAGATCACCGATGATCTTGGCCCATTGCATTGCCTAATCAATAATGCCGGCATCTGGCTGGAGGGTGATTTTGACACATACGCCGACAGCGACATCAAAGCGGTGATGGACACAAATACAATGGGCACCATCAACATGACCCATGCGGTGCTGCCCGAAATGCTGGAACGCGGCAATGGCACGGTGATCAATGTGGTTTCGACCGGCGCGCTTTATACGCGCAAATCCATCAGCGTTTATGCGGCCAGCAAATGGGCGATCCGCGGCTTTACCGGCTGTCTAGAAAATGAATGCGCCCCCAAAGGCGTGCGGGTGATGGGGTTTTACCCCGGTAAAATCGCGTCAAACATGTATAAGACCGCAGGGGTAGAACGTGATTTATCGGTGGCCATGACCCCTGCCACAGCTGCAAAAATGCTGGTGACCATGTTGGCGGATGAAACCATGGTCTGGTCGCAGGTCAGCGGGCGCGCGTTAAAGGATTATGTCTGATTTATAACCGCGCCGCCAACCGGCTGCCCTGATTGATGGCGCGCTTTGCATCCAGTTCCGATGCCACATCCGCGCCGCCAATCACATGGCATTTTATACCGCGTTTTTCCAAAACATCCGCAAGGCTGCGTTCCGGCACTTGTCCGGCGCAAAGCACCACGGTATCGGCCTGTATCAAACGCATGTTTTCGCGCGCCTCGCCGTCAGAAACCCACAAGCCCTCATCGGTGATGCGTTCGTAATTTACGCCGGCAACCATGGTCACATCTTTCATGTTAAGCGCGGCGCGGTGGATCCAGCCGGTGGTTTTGCCAAGGGTTTTTCCCAGCTTTTGCTGTTTGCGCTGTAACAGGGTAACCTCGCGTTCGGGCTTGTCGGGTTGCGGCCCATCGGGGGATAAACCGCCGCGAAATTCTGCGGGATCAGCAATGCCCCATTCACGTTTCCACGCTTGTAAATCAACCGTTGGGCTATCCCCCGTTACCAGAAATTCCGCCACATCAAACCCGATGCCGCCCGCGCCGATAATGGCCACCGTTTTGCCAACTTTTGCGCCCTGAAGCACCTCGATATAAGACAGAACATTGGCGTTGTCTTGGCCCTCGATTTCAGGGTCACGCGGCGAAACGCCGGTGGCAACCACCACTTCGTCAAAATCTGCCAGATCATCCGCGGTTGCAAATTTCCCCAGTTTCTGGGTAATGCCCAGCGCATTAACCTGATGCTGATACCAATCTACCAGATCAAAAAATTCCTCTTTGCCCGGCACTTGTTTGGCCAGATTAAGCTGCCCGCCCAGTTCATTGGCCCCGTCAAAAAGTGTCACGTTATGCCCGCGTTCTGCAGCCACAATCGCGGTGGAAAGCCCCGCTGGCCCCGCACCTATGATGGCGATATTTTTGGGGTTGTCCGTGGGGGTATAGACCAGTTCGGTTTCATAACAGGCGCGCGGGTTCACCAGACAAGTGGTTAATTTCATCGCAAATGTATGATCAAGACAAGCCTGATTGCAGGCAATACAGGGCGCAATTGCATCGGCATTACCGCTGGCGGCTTTGGCGACAAATTGCGGATCTGCCAAAAACGGCCGCGCCATGGAAACCATATCGGCGCAGCCCTCAGCCAGCACTGATTCCGCCACTTGGGGCGTGTTGATCCGGTTGGAAGTAATCAGCGGAATGGATACTTCGCCCATCAGGCGTTTGGTCACCCATGCAAAGGCGCGGCGCGGCACCGATGTGGCAATGGTCGGAATGCGGGCCTCGTGCCAGCCAATGCCCGAATTGAGGATGGTGGCACCGGCGTTTTCAATGGCTTTGGCCAGTTGCACGACCTCTTGCCAAGTCGACCCTTCGGGCACCAGATCAATCAGCGACAACCGGTAAATCACAATGAAATCAGGGCCGACAGCCGCCCGCACACGGCGCACTACCTCAACCGGCAGGCGCATCCGGTTTTCATAGCTGCCGCCCCATTCATCTGTTCGTTTATTGGTGCGGGTCACCAGAAACTGGTTCAGAAAATAACCTTCAGACCCCATGATTTCAACGCCGTCATATCCGGCCTTTTGGGCGCGGGTCGCTGAAATCACCATGTCGGAGATTTGTTTTTCAATGCCTGCCGCATCCAGTTCTTTGGGGGCAAACATCGAAATGGGGGATTTTATGGCCGATGGCGCCACGCAATCCGGCGAATAGGCATAGCGCCCCGCATGTAATATCTGCATGGCAATTTTGCCGCCAGCCCCGTGCACACGGTCGGTGACAACACGGTGGTTTTCAATGTCTTTATCGCTGAACAACCCTGCCGCACCGGGCAGCACCGCGCCTTCTTTATTGGGGGCCATACCGCCGGTTATAATCAACCCAACCCCGCCCGCAGCACGTTCGGCATAAAATGCGGCCACGCGGTTCCAGTCTCCGGCTTCTTCCAGCCCTGTATGCATCGACCCCATCAAAACGCGGTTTTTTAATGTGGTAAAGCCCAGATCAAGCGGCGCAAGCAGGTGCAAAAATTCAGACATCGGAAATCCTTTTTGATTGGAATGCCAGTTTTGACCAGTTTCGCCAGATTGTCACCCCTTTGCAGATATGCCTTACCCGAGGAAACCCGGGTGGTTTCAGCCCGGATTTGCAGCATGAAGGCTGGCAATGAAGGCCATGATGATCTGTTCGATACGGGCCTGATCGGGATCATAACGGTTATACCCCGTTGCCGAAAGCGCCACCAACCGCCCGCCAACTTCGGTAAATGCCCGCCAGAAACGCGGCGATTCGGCCGTGGTGGTGGTAATGGTGGTATCCTCGACAAAGGCAATCACCGCGTTTTCAGTCCGGGTTAGGGACAGCAGTGAAATCGTGGTCATATTACCGCTTTTGCCCAGCGATGCCTGCCCGATCGGGGTTTGCAGAAATGCCTGCAAATCTGCCAGTGCCTGTCCAAGCCCCTGTCCCCCCCCCGGCAAGCCGCTATTGGAAACCGAGGCGGTCAATACCGCTGAAATCGGCACCCTTGCGATGGTTGGACCGGCATTTTGGGTCATCGCGCAATCGGACAGAAACACAAATGCACCAGCGCGGGATTGGTCAACCGTGCGCTCGTCAATACAAAACCCTTCGGGTGCGGCAACCACCACCGATGCGCCACCGGCCTTTACCGTGATTTCACGGTGGATACCTTCGGTCGGGGAAAACCCGCATGCCGAAAGCACCCCGCCTGCACCCAAAACCAACAAGATCCGCAATTTTGCAAACGTCATAAATCCCCGCCCAAGCAAAAGCCCGCAACGGGCGTTAAATTTCCGTTTAGCAAAACAACTGCAAAACCTCAAGCATTGCAGTTGTTTACCCAAAGATTTACGGTTGCAGCAAAACCGTAAAAGGACAGCCATGTTTCCCGTGCGAAACCCAGGATTTGAAACCTATATCGCCGCTGCAAAACAACAGCCGGAGCCATGGCGGACAGCCTTGACCATAGTTGTTTTTATGGCTTTGCTGACAGCGATCGCGGCCTTTTCGCCCGGTGTTGCAACCTATTTTACCGCATTTTCCGGCGCCCGGCCCCCGCCACAGCTTGCTGTTCTTATGCTGCTTGCAGTTTTTCCGGTGATTTTGCTGGCATTCTGGGCCAGCTTGTATCTGGTGCACCATCGCGGGATTAAAACCCTGATTTCCCCGACAGGCCAGATCCTTTGGTGGCCCTTTTTCAAAATTCTTGCGGCGGTTTGCATTATATCGGTTTTGCTTGCGCTTCCGGCGCTTTGGCGCGGCGATATTCGCCAGCAAACCGAAATAATCTATTGGCTGGCATGGATGGCACCTGCCGTTTTGCTGGTTTTCATCCAGTCATTTACCGAAGAACTGATTTTCAGGGGCTATTTATTGCAACAATTCGCCACCCATTTCAAAAGCAGATGGGTCTGGTGGCTGGCGCCTGCGGTTATATTTGGCCTGTTGCATTACAACCCCGCGACTTACGGTGAAAATGCATGGCTGGTGGTTATCACGGCAACTTTGTTTGGCCTAATCCTTGCCGATGTCACCATTCGCAGCGGCAATCTCAGCTATGCCATTGCCCTACATTTTGCCAATAATTTTGTGTTGCTGCTGGTTTTTGGCACGTCAGGGCAGCTTTCGGCCCTAAGCCTGTTTTTGCGCAATATTGATCTGAAAGACCCTGCAAATGCGCAACAGGCATTCCTGTTGACTCTGGCCATCATGGCAATTGCTTATCTGATTTATCTTTTGATCATGCGTCAGCGTCGTTGAATGTTGCATTCCGTTCAGGTGCAGCTTATTTAATTCAAAGCAGCAACAGGGAAATACCAATGAACTGGATCACCAATTACGTCCGACCCACCATAAACTCGCTTTTTTCCAGACGCGAAGTCCCCGACAACCTTTGGACAAAATGTGATGAATGCGGCACCATGCTGTTTCACCGCGAATTGGCTGACGCCCTGAACACCTGCCCCAATTGTGATCACCACATGCATATCAGCCCCCGCGCACGGTTTAATGCATTGTTTGACGGTGGCATATTCACCGAAATTTCCGTCGAAGATCCGGTATCAGATCCGCTGACCTTTCGTGACCAGAAAAAATATATTGACCGCATGCGCGAAGCCCGCAAAAAAACCGATGAGCATGACGCAATGCTGGTGGCCGAGGGCGAAATCGGGCGCCTTAAAATCATCGCCGCCGGGCAGGATTTCAAATTCATGGGGGGGTCCATGGGCATGTATGTCGGCAATGCAATTATTGCCGCTGCACAAACCGCTGTGCAACGCAAATGCCCGCTGGTGCTGTTTTCCGCCGCTGGCGGGGCGCGTATGCAAGAAGGCATTTTATCCCTGATGCAAATGCCCCGCACCACGGTTGCCGTGCAAATGTTAAAAGAAGCAGGCCTGCCTTATGTAGTGGTGCTGACCCATCCGACCACCGGCGGGGTTACCGCATCTTATGCGATGCTGGGCGATATTCATATTGCCGAACCCAATGCTTTGATCGGGTTTGCCGGTTCGCGCGTGATTGAACAAACCATCGGCGAAAAGCTGCCCGAGGGGTTCCAGCGCGCTGAATACCTGCTGGATCACGGCATGTTGGACCGCGTGACCCACCGCACCAAAATGAAATCCGAGCTGGTGTCGATATTGCGCATGCTAATGAAAGCAACCCCGCCAATTGCCGGTGATCTGCCTGCGCCGGTTGCTGAGCCGGAAGCCGAAGATTCCAAACCGGAAGAGGCCAAAGCGTGAGCCAAAATAGCGACATCATCCTTGAACGTCTGATGTCGCTACACCCGAAAATCATTGATCTGACACTGGACCGCATGTGGCGGTTGTTAGCGGCGCTGGACAATCCGCAAAACCGGTTGCCGCCGGTGATTCATATCGCTGGCACCAATGGCAAAGGCTCCACCCAAGCGATGATTCGTGCCGGGCTGGAGGGGGCTGGAAAATTGGTCCATGCCTATACCTCGCCACATCTGGCGCGGTTTCACGAACGTATCGTGCTGGCGGGCCAAATTATTTCCGAACCCTACCTGACCGAAATACTGGCCGAATGTGAAGCAGCCAATGGCGATACCAGCATCACCTATTTTGAAATCACCACCTGCGCCGCCATTCTGGCGTTTTCGCGGACTGCCGCTGATTACACCTTGCTGGAGGTCGGGCTTGGCGGGCGGCTGGATGCTACCAATATTGTTGATACCCCGCGGCTTTGTGTCATTACCCCCGTATCGATTGACCATACCGGATACCTTGGCGAAACCATCGAGGAAATCGCCGGCGAAAAAGCCGGAATTCTAAAACGCGGTGTGCCTTGTATTGTTGGCCCGCAAACCGATGCAGCACTAGAAGTGATCGAGGCCGAGGCCCATAAGGTTGGTGCCCGCTTGCTGGTGCATGGCCAAGACTGGCATGTCTGGGAAGAAAACGGGCGGTTGGTTTTTCAGGATGAAAACGGCTTGCTTGACCTGCCTTTGCCCGCATTGATTGGCGCACATCAAGTGCAAAACGCCGGTGCGGCCATTGCGGCATTGCGGGTTCTGGGGGCCGATGATGTGGCTTGTGAAGCAGCAGTATCAAATGCCGTTTGGCCCGCACGGATGCAAAAACTTAAATCCGGCCCGCTGGTCACGGCGGCTGGCAAGGCAGAACTTTGGCTGGATGGCGGTCATAACCCCGCCGCCGGTCTGGCCATTGCCGAGGCGCTGGGGCGGTTGCCAAAACGACCTTTGTTTATAATCTGCGGGATGTTGAATACCAAAGATATCGGGGGCTATCTGGCACCGCTGGTGCCTTTGGTTGACCGGCTGTTTGCGGTATCGATCAAGGGCGAAACCGCAACCCTGACCGCCGAACAAACCGCAAAAGCCGCGCAAGCCGCGGGTATGGATGCGGTGATTGCAAAAGATGTGCTTTGGGCGATTCTCCAAATTGAATCCTCAACCCCGAATGCGCGGATATTGATTTGTGGCTCGCTGTTTCTGGCGGGGCATGTATTGCGAGAAAACCAATGACAGAACCACGCGATATTCTAGCCGGATTGTTTGACAAAGCGGTGGCGGCGGCCTTGCCGGATAATTCCATTGCCGCGTTTTTGCCCCCCAAACCCAAAGGCCGCACCATTGTGATTGGTGCAGGCAAAGGTGCCGCGCAATTGGCCCAAGCCGTGGAGAAACACTGGAACGGCCCGCTGCAAGGCGTGGTGGTCACCCGATATGGATACGGGGCGGAATGCAAAAATATCAAGGTGATCGAGGCCGCACATCCGGTGCCCGACCAAGCCGGATTAACCGCCAGCCAGCATTTGCAGGATACGGTTAAAGACCTGTCTGCTGATGATCTGGTGATTGCCCTGATCTGCGGCGGGGGTTCGGCATTATTGCCATGCCCGCCCGAAGGTGTCTCGCTGGATGATGAAATTGCGATGAACAAGGCCTTGCTGGCATCGGGCGCACCGATTTCGGCCATGAACACCTTACGAAAACATGTATCAAACATCAAAGGTGGCCGCTTGGCAGCATTGGCGGCACCGGCACGGGTTGTTACGCTGGTGGTTTCCGATATTCCGGGCGATATTGCCGCATTTGTGGCATCCGGCCCGACAATTCCCGACCATTCCAGCCGCAAGGATGCGCTGGATATTGTTAAACAATACCGGCTGGATTTACCGCAATCTGTTCTTGATCACCTGAATACCCCAAGCGCCGATGCGCCCGATCCTGACAATGCGGTTTTTGCCAATAACGAAGTGCATGTGATTGCATCCGCCGCAATTTCCCTGAAAGCCGCGCAAAAAGCCGCGCCGGTCAATTGTGTGATCCTGTCTGATTCCATTGAGGGCGAGGCGCGGGAATGTGCCAAAATGCATGCCGCGATTGCCCGCGAGATTGCCCGTAACAACCAGCCTTTTGAAAAACCGGTTTTGCTTTTGTCCGGTGGTGAAACCACCGTGACTTTGCGCGGCAACGGCAAAGGCGGGCGTAATTCGGAATTTCTGCTTGCCTTTGCACTGGAGATTGACGGGATCGCGGGCATTCATTGTCTGGCCGCCGATACCGACGGCATTGACGGTTCAGAAGATAATGCAGGGGGATTCGCGGATGGAACCACGGCCCGAAAAATTCGTGATTCGGGCTATGATCCGGTAAAATTATTGCAAGTTAACGATGCATGGCGGGCGTTATACGCAGCAGCAGATTTGTTCGAAACCGGCCCGACCGGCACCAATGTTAACGACTTTCGTGCTATTTTAATCGCATAACACCCGAAAATACGGCTAAAATGCGACTTTTCGTCTCAAAAAACTTGCTTTCTATGTTTACTTCGGTGTAATTGCGCGTGTGAAGTGAGTCTTTCACGCGTTCCGCTGACGCCTTATGCAGACTGTCGGTAACAATATTAAGACCCTATCTGCACCAAGCCACCGCATCCTGTGGGTGGTCTAATATAAGGAGAAGACGGATGGCAACTGGCACCGTCAAATGGTTCAACGGCACTAAAGGCTATGGATTTATTCAACCCGATGATGGCGGCAAAGATGTGTTTGTGCACATTTCTGCTGTTGAGCGTGCAGGCCTGAACGGCTTGAACGACAATCAAAAAGTTACTTTTGAAATGGAAACCGGTCGCAACGGTAAAGAATCCGCAAGCGATATTTCCCTGATCGAGTAGATCTTTCAAAACCGGAATTGAAAACGGCGGCAGAGAAACCTCTGCCGCCGTTTTTGTGTTTTCGGGCAGGGGTTACCCGCCCGAAATATGATCAGCCAAACATGTCAGCTGTAATGCCGTCATACCAGCCAATACTTTCTTGATAAGTGGCAGCGCGGGTTGCGTCATCTTCACCAACCTGCGAGACAAAACCGGATGTCTTGGCAATTTTGTCGTCGGTTGCCTCATAGGATGCGCCAACTTTGATGCCGTCATCGGTTTCAATCAACGACCAGCAAGTATTGGAGAACCGCGCCGGGAATGTTGCCGAACCGGTCAAGGCACCACGCACAGCCATGGCACAAACCTTGGCTTGGCTATTGGCCGAAAAGCCCGATTTCGGCATATCGCCCTGTTGCGATGAATCGCCCAGAACATAGATGTCGCCATCAGCACGGGTCGCCATGGTATGAGGATCAACAGGTGCCCAGCCGGCTTCGTTGGTTACGCCGGCAAGTTCCGCAATACGGCCAGCCTTCATTGCCGGAATCACGTTACAAACGTCTACTTTTGTAACTTCGCCGTCAATATTGACCTCCATAGCGCCGGGATCAACCGAAACCATGTCACCCCCAAAATCGGGACCAATCCATTCGATCATATTGCCGTAATGGCGCGCCCAGCCGTCCTGAAACAAACCCTGTTTGGAAAACTTGGCTTTTGGATCCAGAATCAGGATTTTTGCCGTTGGGTTGTTGTTTTTCATATGATGCGCAACCATGGATATCCGCTCATATGGGCCGGGAGGGCAACGGAAAGGATTGGGCGGTGCCACCATCGCAAATGTGCCACCTTGTGGCATTGCATCGATTTGCGCCTTTAGCAATTCGGTTTGCGAACCGGCCTTATAGGCGTGGGGCATGGCGTTTTGCGAAGACAGATCCCAGCCTTCAACAGCACCGTCACGGAAATCAATGCCGGGTGACATGATCAATTTGTCATAAGGCACCGAACCACCACCGGCGAGCGCGACTGTTTTTGCATCGCGATCAACGCCAATGGCCCAGTCATGCACAACATTGATGCCCTGCGCAGCCAAGCCGCCATAAGAATGGCCCAGCGAGGCCATATCGCGATAACCGCCCAGATACAGGTTCGAGAAGAAGCATGTATAATAGGTGCGTGATGGTTCGATCAGGGTAACGTCAATTGCGCCGCCGCTGTCTTTGGCGATATAGCGCGCAGCTGTTGCACCGCCCGCACCACCGCCAATAACAACCACTTTTGGCTTGCCATGGCTGCCCGCCATAACCATGGGCGCGCTTGCGGTTGCAGCAGCTGCCACCCCTGCGCCCAAAAATCCGCGTCTGTCTAGTTTCATATCTATTCCCCTTCAGGTGAGTTAAGGTTGGTTAATTATTCGAGTGTTTCAAAATACGCCGCCAAAGCCGCGATTTCCTCGTTCGAAAGTGTGCCGGTTTGTTGTTGCATAACGTCATTGTCCCGGTTCTTGTTTTTATAGGCATGTAATACAGTAACCATAGCCGGAGCAGGCCAGCCGATGATAGATGGAATATTGGATTCCGTGTTTCCGACCTGATGACAAGTCACACAGCTTGAAGCCAGATATTGCCCATAGGCAACATCGCCAACCAGCGCCATTATTTCATCAGGCAATTCCGGGTCTCCGGGCACCAGATGAGCGGTGCCCATGGCGGTTTCAGGTGTTAAAGTATGTAAAAATGCAATCAGGTTGGCGCGGTCTTCGGCTTTGCGCAGGCCGCTAAAGCTCATTCTGGTGCCGGGCACAAGACGGGCGGGGCGCGTTATGAATGCATCCATGTTCGCGTCATCCCAAACCAGACCTTCTTGTCCCGCCGCAACCAGCGCCCGGGAATAACGGAACCCTTCCACGGTGCCTGCGACGCGGCCAAATATCTCGTTCAAAGTGGGGCCAACTTTGTTACCCGCATCCGGCCCGATGGCATGGCAGCTGATGCAGCGGCGAAAAACACGTTCGCCTGCGTCTGGATCGCCATCGGCAAAAACCGGAATCGGGGCAACAGTAACGATGGCTAAGGCGGCGGAAGCAATCCAGGTATGCAAAATGTTCATTTTTTGAATGTAACATAGAAATTTCCTTAATCTACATATTTATCTGTGTAGTTTAGGGCACATATCGTTTATTCCCTTGTTTTTGCGTTAAATAATCAAAAACCCAGCCTCTGTATTCACCTGAATATAAGAACAGCAAAGAAATTCGAAAACATTCCACCTCAAAACGAATCAGCGAAACCGCTGATTCCAATATAATGGCTG
>JALSGU010000135.1 GCA_026982575.1 Paracoccaceae bacterium
TTTTAGAAAATTTCCGGTCAAAACTTGTTGAAAAACATAGATCACTTTGGCTAAATCATTCATGCAATTCAGCCGCATAGCAACGCTATGCGGCCTTTTCTTTGGTTTGGCCTTGATCAGTTATTCGCTTATCGAAAGCGCCACAAAGCGCCCCGAACCCTGACTGCGGACCAATAACAGAACCGACCGTCGGCCTGCATCACGGGCCGAACTTATTCGGTCCAGAACATCGGCAGGGGTTTGCACGGCGGCCTGCGCCACCTCGACAATCACATCGCCAGGGCGCAGGCCTTTATCCGCAACCTCAGAACCTTCTTCGACTTGCAAAATAACCACACCATTGGTTTCATCGCCAATCATAAAGCGATCGCGCATTTCTTCGGTCAGCACCGCCAGCAACATGCCGTTGGTTTCAAGCTGTTCCGCTGCTGGACCATCAGGGGTATCGAGGGTTGTGCCAGCCGAAGCTTGCAAAGCATCCTCCAGCCGACCAAGGGTTACCAACAAGGTTTGGGTGCTGCCATCGCGAAACACAACTACCCGCACACTGCCCCCGACCGGCGCCAGCGCCACCAGCGAAACCAGTTCCCGCGCGTTGCGCACATCCTGGCCGTCAAAGGTCAAAATAATATCATTGGTTAGAAGCCCTGCATCTTTGGCGGGGCCTTCCGGCACGTCGGTTATGTAAACCCCGTCGGTATTTTCAAGGCCGAACTCCTCTACCAGATCTTTGGTTATATCCGATATACGCACACCAAGCCAGCCACGGCGGGTTTCACCAAATTCTTGCAATTGCGAGATTACATTTTCAACCACCGCAGATGCCATGGAAAACCCGATACCGATCGAACCGCCACTGGGCGACAGAATCGCGGTATTCACACCGATTACCTCGCCTTTCAGATTAAATAGCGGCCCGCCGGAATTGCCTTTGTTGATGGCAGCATCGGTCTGGATATAGTCATCATAAGCCCCCGCCAGCGTGCGGCCGCGGGCTGAAACAATACCGGCCGAAACCGAAAACCCCTGCCCCAGCGGGTTGCCTATGGCCAACACCCAATCCCCGACCCGCATAATATCGGAATCACCAAAATTGACAAATGGCAAAGGCTCGTCCGCCTCGACCTTTAGCAGCGCCAGATCAGTGCGTTCGTCACGGCCAACAATCACCGCATCCAGAAAGTTGCCGTCAAACAGCTCAATCACGATTTCATCCGCATCTACAATCACATGGTTATTGGTCACCACATAGCCATCCGCTGAAATGATAAAGCCCGAGCCAAGCGCAGAACCACGCCGTTCAGGGCGGGGCTCACCGTTTCTATCTTGAAAATCGCGAAACAGATCATCAAAGGGCGTATTGCCCTGATTGTTATCCCGGGCGTTAATCGTGGTTGATGTTGTTATATTGACCACTGCCGGACTGACAGATTCAGCTAGATCAGCAAAGCTTTCGGGGGTGATCTGGGCCTTTGCAGCATTGGCGGCAAAAATACTTGCCAGCATAAGCACAACCACCGCAAACATACGGCTTGCCTGTTGCATCGGGTTTTGAATTATCTTTGCCTGAGTCAAAATCTGACCTCCTGTGAAATACTGCTGCCTGCCCTGCAATGTGTTGCTATCGCGTCAAATTGCAACCTCGAGACCGAAAATACCGGTCAACAACCCGTTACCTTGGGCGCATTATCGCCGCGCCCACCAGATAAGCGCAACCCCAATGGCGATAATTATCAGCGCAATCACACTTAATTTTTCGGAACGCACTGTAACAAGCAGCAATAATGCCTGCTTTAAACGATTTGGGGCCAGTGCAAGCACCAGCCCCTCAATCACGGCCACAAACCCGAGGCCGAAGATAATGTCGTCAATCATTCAGCCGCAGGACGCCCGTTAGGCGAGGCAAAGTAATTGAAAAACTCGCCATTGGGGTTCAACACCATGGATGAATTACTCCCCTGAAGCGCATTTTCATAGGCAGCCAAAGAACGATAGAATTCAAAGAATTCCGGATCGCGACCATAGGCTTCTGCAAAAATGTTGTTTCGCGCCGCATCTGCTTCACCACGAATGATGCTTGAATCGCGCTGGGCAATCGACACGGTTTCAATCGCTGTCCGGTCTGCTTGCGCACGCACCCTTTGTGCCGCCTCGGAACCACGGGCACGTTCATCGCGGGCTTCGCGTTCACGTTCGGCGTTCATACGGTCAAAGGTTGCAGTCAGGTTTTGCTGGGGTAGTTCAGCACGCTTGATACGAACGTCGATTACCTCAATGCCCAGGTTGGCGGATTTCAAGATCGCCACATCGCGAATCCGGGTCATCAGCTCAATCCGGTCATCCGACAGAACCGCGCCGGAATCAACCAGACCCAGAACCTCGAACAATGCCGCGTTCAGGTTGTTGCCCAACCGTTCATCGGCAGTATCAACGCCACCGGCACCAACTGCTTGGCGAAACCGCACCACATCGGAAATCCGGTAACGGGCAAATGCATCAACCCGCAAACGGCGTTTGTCGCGAAAGTTCACCTCTACGGGGGCGATGTCCAGCGACAGGATCCGGTCATCATATTTGACAACTTCTTGAATAAACGGGATGCGAAACGCCAGACCGGGGTCTTCTTTTACTGCCTTGACCTGACCAAATTGCAGAACAAGCGCTTTTTCGCGTTCATCGACAATGAACATCGAATTCAGCAACACAAAGATAGCAGCAGCAAATATGCCACCGATTATAGGTAATTTTTTCATTGGTTTGCCCCCCCGCGGATAAGCTCGTTCAATGGCAGATAAGGCACAATGCCCGAACCGCCCTGTCCGGTGCTTTCATCAATCAGGATGATATTCACACCACCCAGAACCCGCTCCATTGTTTCAAGATAAAGCCGCTTGCGTGTTACATCGGGCGCCAGAATATATTCATTGTGAACCGCGACAAACCGGCTTGCTTCACCTTCGGCTACGTTCACAACCTGTGCACGATACCCTTCGGCTTGCTGGATCAGCTCTGCGGCTTGGCCACGGGCTTCGGCCAATGCCTGATTGGCATAGGCATCCGCACGTTTTTCAAGCGTGTCACGTTCCTGTTCGGCAGCTTGCACATCTTGCACCGCTTCAATCACTTCACCCGGAGGGTCGGCTCTTTCGAGGTTAAGGCGCACAACATTCACACCGCTGTCATAGCTGTCGAGCGTGGACTGGATAAGCAAGGTTACTTCTTGGGAAATAGCAGCACGGCCCTCGTTCAGGATGGGCGCAAAATTGGTCCGGCCAATAACCTCGCGCATCGCCGATTCAGCAACCGCACGAATGGTTTCTTGTGGATCTGCCAGATTAAACAGGAACTGCGACGGGTCGGTAATGTTCCACACAACCTGAAAATCGATATCAACAATGTTTTCATCGCTGGTCAGCATCAAACCTTGCGAAGAACGCCCGGAGCCGCCAACTCCGATATTTTCAATACGTTCGCCGGTTACCTGCACGATTTCCGCACGAACCAGAGGCCAAGGCGCAAAGTTCAAACCGGATTCACCGGTTTTGTAATATTCGCCCAGAAACAGCTCAACGGATTTTTCCTCGGGTTTGACCGTGTAAAACGAATTAAATGCCCAAAGCCCGACGATCCCCAACGCAATCAATGCCGCGCCGCCTTTGCCAATACCGCCGGCACCGGCACCATCGCCGCCGGAACCACCGCCGCCGATCAAGGCTTTTAGCTTTTCCTGACCTTTCTGGATCAGCTCGTCAATATCGGGAACCTGTTGCTGGCCCGGAGGGGGTGGGCGTTGGCCGCGACGATCACCGTCGTCACCGCCATTATTGCCGCCACCACCCCATGGGCCGCCGGAATTGTTGTTGCTGGGCATTTGGATGTCCTTTTATTTGTAAACGCTATCAGGGTTGGAATTGTTCATTCTATACCAGAAAGTCAAGGATTAACGAACAGGTTCTTTCATTGTTACCAGTTCTTCGGCCGCTGTGGGATGCACCGCAACCGTGCGGTCAAAGTCTTGTTTGGTGGCACCCATTTTTATGGCCACCCCCGCCAGCTGGATCATTTCACCGGCGGCAGGGCCGACAATATGGCAGCCAAGCACCTTTTGGGTTGATTTTTCAACAATCAGTTTCATCAGCATCCGTTCATCGCGCCCCGCCAGCACATTGGCCATGGGCCGGAAAGCCGCCACGTAAACCTCGATCCCGGTTTGATCGCGCGCAGCTTCCTCGGACAACCCGACCGTGCCGATTTCGGGCTGGGTGAACACGGCCGTAGCGATCAGTTCGTGGTCTGGCGATGTGGGGTTATTGTTAAACACCGTTTCAACAAAAGCCATGCCCTCGCGGATGGCCACAGGGGTTAGCGCCATGCGGTCGGTTACATCGCCCACCGCATAAATGCTGTCACAGCCGGTTCTGGAATATTGATCAACCTTGATTTCACCATTGCGGCCCGTTTCAATCCCTGCATTTTCAAGGCCGAGACCGGCCGTATTGGGCACCCTGCCCGTGGCATACATCACCATATCAACATCGGTAATCGAACCGTTGGTGCAATGCACCCGCAGCCCGTCACCGGTTTTTTCAATATAGGTCACATTGGTGCCCACATGCAGATCGACGCCTTTGTTGATCATTTCTTCGGCCACATGGCCGCGCACCTCGTCATCAAAGCCGCGCAGAATCTGGGCGCCGCGATAAAACTGCGTGACTTTGGAACCAAGCCCGTTGAATATTCCGGCAAATTCGCAGGCGATATAACCGCCGCCAACAATCAACACCCTTTTGGGCTGCGATTTCAGCAAAAACATATCATCAGAGGTTTTCACATATTCCGCGCCCTTGAAATCCGGCACAAAAGGCCGGCCGCCGGTTGCTACCAGAATGGTTTTTGCGGTTACTGCCCCACCGCTTGCCAGTTCAACCGTATGGCCGTCTTTGATCGTGGCGCGGGTATCAAATATAGTCACATCATTGCCCGACAGGCCTTTGCGATACAGACCCTCGAGCCGGTCCAGTTCGGCATCCTGTTTGGCAATAAACCGGCCCCAGTCAAAATCGCGTTTGCCGATGGTCCAGCCGAACCCTTCGGCGTCGTTCATCATTTCCGAAAACCCCGAGGCATAGACCATCAGCTTTTTGGGCACACAACCGCGAATAACACAAGTGCCGCCCATGCGGTATTCCTCGGCCAAAGCCACTTTGGCACCGCCTTGCGCTGCAACGCGCCCCGCGCGCACCCCGCCGGACCCGCCACCAATGACGAACAAATCAAAATCGTATTTCATGGTTATGCTCCTGGCACAAAAAGACTGTTTTTCGCGGGCATATGCACCGTAGATTTGCCCATATCGCCCTGATCGCGATCATAGGTATGAACCGTGCCATCGCCGTATCCAACCAGAACCGTATCGGCCATTACCGTAAACAATCCGGTTTCGACCACACCCGGTATCAGGTTAAGCGCCTGCCCCAGTTCATGGGGCGCTCCGATCCGGTTCAGGTGCAGGTCCAGTATATAATGGCCCTCGTCGGTCACATAGGCTTTGCCGTTTTCTTTGCGAAGGGTAATATCGCGCGCAGAAACATCTGCGGCGGCGATCAGTTCGGAAATCATCTGTTGCGTGGTTTTCCAGCCAAAGCGCACCACCTCGACCGGCAAAGGAAACGCGCCCAGCGTTTCCACCTGTTTGCTGGCATCCGAAATCACTACCATCTGGTCCGACGCCCGTGCCACGATTTTTTCTTGCAACAATGCGCCCCCGCCACCTTTGATCAGGTTCAGATGCGTATCGAATTCATCGGCCCCGTCCACCGTGATATCCAGCCAACCAGCCGCATCCAGCGTGGTCAGCGGAATGTTCAGGCTATCGGCCAGATCTCGCGTGCGGCTGGAGGTGGGCACCCCGACAATTTTCAGACCCTCGTTATTAACCAGCCCGCCCAGCAATTGCACAAACCACGCAGCGGTGCTGCCGGTGCCAAGCCCGACCCGCATATCGGGCTGGATAAACGAAAGCGCGGCTTTTGCCGCCGCGTATTTTGCCCGATCGGCATTGGAAAGATCATCTGTCATGGGTCACCTGTTATGCGCCAAGAATCCGTTGCCGCAACATATAACATTTTCATCCCGCCTTACGAGAGCAGAATGACATTATTATCGCTTTCCCCCTTGCGAATGTCGGATTTTGGCGTCAAATCGAAAAAATCGGCGGTAATACATGCCAGATCGGGGAAGACCATGTTTCTAAGCATCTTTGACATATTCAAAATCGGGGTCGGCCCGTCTTCTTCGCATACGGTCGGGCCTATGGTTGCAGCGGCGCGGTTTCTGGATGATCTGCGCGCCGGACAGGGGCTGATTCCGGGGGCGGGAAAACTTGCATCCCTCGGGTGTTCCTTGCACGGGTCGCTGGCCTTTACCGGCAAAGGTCACGCCACAGATCGCGCCGTAACGCTTGGCTTTGCCGGATTTGAACCCGCAAATTTCGATGCGGAAACCGCCGCCAAAACCGAAGCGTTGATTGAAAAAACCGGCACTGTCAGCCCCGATGGATTGGGTGTGCTGAAATACCGGCAATCCGAAGATCTGGTTTTTGACTATGATCATGTCCTGCCCGCCCATGCCAATGGCATGATCCTGTCGGCATATGACGATTCCGGTCACTTGCATACACGGGAAACCTATTATTCAACCGGCGGCGGTTTTGTTATGACCGCGCGTGAAATGGCTGGTGAAACCATGATGGCCGAACAACCCGACGCGCCCTATCCTTTCAAGACCGCGGCAGAAATGCTGGCAATGTGCCGCACCAGTGGCAAAACCATCGCCCGGATCAAACGTGAAAACGAAACCCACCATATGACCGCCAAACAGCTAAGCAGCGGTCTGGCCAAGGTGTGGCGTGTCATGGACGCCTGTGTCGAGCGCGGCCTTGCCACCGGCGGCATTCTGGACGGCGGGCTTTTTGTGCGCCGCCGCGCCAAGAACATCTATGAATCATTGCTGGCCGAACGCGGCTTGAACCTGACCGCGCCCCACACCATCAATGACTGGATTTCGGTTTATGCCATTGCCGTGAACGAGGAGAACGCAGCCGGTGGACAGGTGGTTACCGCCCCCACAAACGGCGCGGCGGGGGTGGTTCCGGCCACATTACGCTATTATCTTGACCATGTGCCGGGGGCCTCGGAAGGTAAAATCGAGGATTTTCTGCTGACCGCCGCCGCCATTGGCGGATTGATCAAGGTGAATGCGTCAATTTCAGGGGCCGAAGTCGGGTGTCAGGGCGAGGTCGGTTCTGCCGCCGCCATGGCTGCGGCGGGCCTTTGTGCCGTGCTTGGCGGATCACCCGGGCAGATCGAAAATGCCGCTGAAATTGCGCTGGAACATCATCTGGGCATGACCTGTGATCCGGTCAAAGGGCTGGTGCAGGCCCCTTGCATCGAGCGCAACGGGCTGGGTGCCATTAAAGCGGTTTCGGCAGCATCTCTGGCGCTTCGCGGCGATGGCTCCCATTTGGTTTCATTGGATGCCTGCGTTGAAACCATGCGCCAAACCGGCCGAGATATGGATAGAAAATACAAAGAAACCTCGCTGGGCGGGTTGGCGGTTAATGTTCCTGCTTGCTAAATTTTGCCTTAAGAAAAATACTCTTAAACCGATCTTTCCAAGGAAAACTTCCAAAAAAATATCATTATTTCAATATTTCAATCTAGAAGCTCCATTAAGCAAACAGCCAAATTCCTGCCGGCGGGGCAAAATTCCAGTAAAAACAAGACTACGAACCAGATCTACCCCTTTCAAAATGTCCCTCCACCCAGTATATCGGAGCCTAATCAAATTTTGGCAGCGACAGGTTTTTCGCGCAGTGCAGCAAAGGCATGCAAATATGGCTGGTTTTTTCGGTAGTATTTTTTCGGCGGATATGGCCATTGATTTGGGCACGGCGAACACTTTGGTTTACGTCAAGGGTAAGGGCATTATCCTGAACGAACCCTCGGTGGTGGCTTATCACATTCGCGAAGGCAAAAAGCAGGTTCTGGCGGTTGGCGAAGACGCCAAGCTGATGTTGGGGCGCACCCCCGGCAGCATCGAGGCCATCCGCCCGATGCGTGACGGTGTGATCGCCGATTTTGACGTTGCCGAAGAAATGATAAAGCATTTTATCAAAAAAATTCACAAACGCAGCTGGTTTGGCAAGCCGCGCATTATTGTTTGTGTGCCCCATGGCGCCACGCCGGTTGAAAAGCGCGCGATTCAAAGTTCTGTTATGCAGGCGGGTGCGCGCAAGGTTGGCCTGATTGCCGAACCGATTGCAGCCGCAATCGGTGCCGGCATGCCAATCACTGATCCCACTGGTTCCATGGTGGTTGATATTGGCGGCGGCACCACCGAAGTTGCGGTTTTATCACTGGGCGACATCGTTTATGCGCGCTCGGTTCGGGTCGGTGGTGACCGCATGGACGAAGCCATTATTTCCTATTTGCGCCGCCAGCATAATATTCTGGTCGGCGAGGCAACAGCGGAACGCATCAAAACCTCGATCGGGTCCGCGCGTATGCCCGATGATGGCCGCGGTGCCAGCATGGAAATTCGCGGCCGTGATCTGTTAAACGGTGTGCCAAAAGAAGCCGAAATAACCCAAGCCCAAATCGCCGAAGCCCTGGCTGAACCAGTGCAGCAAATTTGCGATGCGGTCATGGAAGCGCTGGAAAGCACCCCGCCTGATCTGGCTGCCGATATTGTTGATCGCGGCGTGATGTTAACCGGTGGTGGTGCTTTGCTGGGCGACCTTGATCTGGCGTTGCGTGAACAAACCGGCTTGGCAATTTCAGTGGCTGACGAGGCGCTGAATTGTGTGGCGCTTGGCACTGGCAAAGCATTGGAATACGAAAACCAACTGCAACATATTCTGGATTACGGCAGCTAAACGGAGCAAGAAATGGCCGCAAATCATCAGGTTAATGCCTCTTGGCGCGCTTTGCGGCGGCTGGTTTTGGGGTTGATACTTGTGGTGCTTTTGGCGCTTTTTGTGCTGTGGCGCATTGACAACCCACGGGTTGAACGGCTGCGCATGGCCATTGTTGACCGGTTTGTGCCCAATATGGAATGGGTGCTGGCGCCGGTTACCAGATTTTCGCGTATTGTTTCCGATTACCAATCCTACACCTTGATATATGAGCGCAACCAAGAGCTTCGCCAAGAATTGCAACGCATGAAAGGTTGGCAAGAGGCCGCCTTGCAGCTGGAGCAAACCAACGCGCAACTGCGGGCGCTGAACAATGTGCAGCTAAGCCCCGGCCTGCGATTTGTCACCGGCGAGGTCATCACCGATAGCGGCAGTCCGTTCAGCCAATCGGGGCTTTTGAATGTCGGGCGGCTGGATGGTATTCTAGATGGTCAAGCCACGGTTGACGGTCTGGGGCTGGTGGGGCGTATTTCCGGCGTTGCCGAACAAACCTCCCGGATTGTGTTTTTAACGGATGTTTCCAGTCAGGTTCCGGCGATCATCCGCCCGATCGGCAGCCGCGCGATTGTGCATGGCGATAACAGCATTGCGCCGCGTCTGCAATTTGTTGAATCGATTGAGGATATTTTGCCCGGAATGCGGGTGGTAACATCCGGCGATGGCGGGGTTTTTCCTGCTGATATTTTGATTGGTCAGGTCGTATTTGACAATGACGGAAAACTGCGGGTTGCCTTGGCAGCAGATTTTGAAACCCTCGAATTTGTGCGGATTTTGCGCAATTCGCCATTGGACAAGATCGACGGGGTTGGCGGTTTGGTGGGCATTGATACCCCGGAAATCACGGTTGAAAGCCCGGTCGAATGACCCCGAAAATACGTCTTTGGCTGTTGCGTGTTTTGTTTCTTGGCACCGCATTGTTAAGCATTGCAATCCCGTTGCTGCCGCTTGGGTTTTCGCCTGACCGGCTGGCAATGCCAGACCTGTTTCTGGGCCTGACATTCGCGTGGCTTGTTCGCGAACCCAAAGCCGCACCATTGATTCTGGTGGCTGTTTTGGCCCTGCTGGCCGATGCGGTTTTAATGCGGCCCTTTGGTCTTTGGGCGCTGCTTGTTGTTGTTCTTGCCGAACTTGTTCGCATGAATAACCGTCTGCTTCGCGAAGGCGGGTTTTTGATTGAAATGCTGGCCTTTCTGGGGGCGCTGGTGATTTTGCTGCTGGCACAGAACCTGTTTCTGTTTGTTACCTTTTCCGGCACCTATCCGCTTAATACGCTTGTCGAGATTGTGATCACCAGCCTGATTTGTTATCCTTTTATTGTTTTGTTTTTGCACTATATCATACGGGTTCGCGGACCAAGCTCCAAAAACCAGCCAGACAGATTGGGAAAAGTCGGATGATTATTCCGTCTAAATCAGCTAAGGAAAAAAACCGCCGCATCACGCGGCGCAGCTTGATGCTGGGCGGCATTCAGCTGGCTGTTGTCGGGGTTCTGGGCGTGCGAATGCGGCAATTACAGGTCACCCAAAGCGACAGTTACCGGCTTTTGGCCGAAGAAAACCGTATCAATGTGCAGCTGATTCCGCCGGATCGGGGTTTGATTTTTGACAGGCTGGGCAAGCCGATTGCCGAAAACAAACCGAATTACCGCATTGTTCTGATCAGGGAGCAGGCGCAAGACCCTGCAAATGTATTGGCCGAGTTGGCGAAAATTATTGATTTCCCCGAAGACAAACAAGCTGACGTTCTGAAAAAAATGAAACGCAACAGCGCTTTTGTAAAAATTCCGGTGGTTGAAAACCTCGACTGGTCTGATTTTGCCCGAATTTCGGCCAATGCACCGGCCTTGCCCGGTATTATCCCCGAGGTGGGCCTGAACCGCAATTACCCCCAGCCCGAGGATTTCACCCATGTGGTCGGATATGTCGGTCCCGTTAGCGATCGGGATCTTTCCGGTCTTGAAAATCCGGAGCCTATTTTGCAATTCCCCGGGTTTCAGTATGGCAAAACCGGGCTGGAAGTAAAAATCGAAGACACCCTGCGCGGCACTGCCGGCACCAGTCAGGTAGAGGTGAATTCATCGGGCCGCGTCATTCGCGAGCTTTCGCGCAAAGACGCCGTGAACGGCGCTGATATCCAGCTTACCCTGGACAGCGATTTGCAACATTACGCCAGCTATCGCATGGGCGATCAAAGCGCGGCCGCTGTGGTTATGGATGTGCATTCCGGCAATATCAGGGCCTTGGCATCCTCGCCCAGTTTTGATCCGAATAAGTTCATTTTCGGCATCTCCACAACCGACTGGAACGGGCTCTTAAACAACGAATATAGGCCTTTGGCGGATAAAACCATATCGGGCGCTTATCCGCCCGGATCAACCTTCAAAATGGTGGTGGCACTGGCAGCTTTGGAAGAAGGCCTGGTCGATGCCGAGGAAGAAATATTCTGCCCGGGGCATTTTGATCTGGGCAACCGGAGGTTTCATTGCTGGAAACGTGGCGGACACGGCAGAATGAACCTGTCCGACAGCCTGAAAGAATCCTGTGATGTGTTTTATTATGAAATTTCCCAGCGCATCGGCATTGAAAAAATTACGGCCATGGCCAAACGGTTTGGCTTGGGTGCCCGCCCCGATTTGCCGCTGCCGGCCATTACCGGCGGGCTGATGCCCACCAAACAGTGGAAACAAACCAATTATAACGAAGCATGGCGGAAAGGCGATACAATCAATTCCGCCATTGGTCAGGGTTTTGTGTTGTCATCTCCGGTTCAGCTGGCCATCATGACCGCCCGGCTTGCATCGGGCCGTGCCATTACCCCGCGCTTGATCCAACGGATAAACGGGGTGCCAACCCCGTTGGAATATGCCGATCCGCTTGGCATTTCCGATGCCGATTTCGCCCTTGTCAGGGAAGGCATGTTCAGGGTCAACAATGAAACACGCGGCACCGCATATGCAACGCGTATTGCCGAAACCACCATGGCAATGGCTGGTAAAACCGGCACCAGCCAGGTGCGCCAGATCTCGTTGGCGGAACGTGCCACGGGGGTGATTAAAAACGAAGACCTGCCATGGGAACATCGCGACCATGCGCTTTTTGTGGGCTATGCACCTTATGACAAGCCACGCTTTGCTATATCGGTGGTGGTTGAACATGGCGGCAGCGGTTCAGCCGCGGCAGCGCCGATTGCGCGCGATATTATGTTGCGCGCCTTATATGAAACCCAACCGCCAATTTCTGCATTTCCGCGCGAAATCCGCGATGAAATGCTGGAACAACGTCAAAACGAGCCACCGCCGAATGTTGTCGCCCCCACCCCCCGGAGCGACCGCGCATGAGCTTTATGGACCCGAACGCCAATCTGCCCCCGACCGGATTAAAGAAAATTCTTTATGTCAACTGGCCGCTGGTTTTGTTGATTTTTGCGGTGTCCGGGTTTGGATTTTTAATGCTGTATTCGGTTGCCGGCGGGTCGTTTACCCCATGGGCCAGACCACAAATGGAACGGTTTGCAATTGGCATTGTCATTATGTTTATCGTTGGTTTTACCCCCATCAGTTTCTGGCGCTCTATCACTGCGCTGACCTATGGCGTTGGTATGTTATTGCTGGTTTTTGTGCTGATCGCGGGCGATATAAACAAAGGCGCCCAACGCTGGATCGACCTTGGGTTTATCAATCTGCAGCCCTCCGAGGTTATGAAAATCGCGGTGGTGATGGTGTTGGCACTGTATTACGATTGGCTGCCCCCCGAAAAGGTCTCGCGGCCGGTCTGGGTGTTTATTCCGCTGGTGCTTATTCTGTCTCCGGCTGCTTTTGTATTTTTCCAGCCGGATCTGGGCACTGCAATTCTGATTATATTAAGTGGCGGTGTGGTGATGTTTCTGGCGGGGGTCAGTTTATGGTATTTTTCAGCGGCGCTATCGGCTGTGGCCGCGATTGTTTTGGCAATTTTTCAATCCCGGGGCACTGGATGGCAATTGCTGAACGACTATCAATATCGCCGCATTGATACCTTTCTTGACCCGTCGCTGGACCCGCTGGGGGCAAGCTATCATATCACCCAGGCCTCTATCGCGCTGGGATCGGGCGGCGTTTCGGGGCGCGGGTTTATGCAAGGCACCCAAAGCCGGCTCGGGTTTTTACCCGAAAAACAAACCGATTTCATTTTCACCACTCTGGCCGAGGAATTCGGCTATGTCGGCACAACCCTTTTGCTGGTGATGTATGTGCTGATTATGGTGTTTTGTATTTCATCAGCATTGAATAACCGCAACCGGTATGCTGCATTGTTGACCGGCGGCATTGCGGCCACGTTCTTTTTCTTTTTTGCGGTGAATATGGCCATGGTCATGGGGCTGGTGCCGGTGGTGGGTGTGCCTTTGCCGCTGGTTTCCTATGGCGGTTCTGCCATGCTGGTATTGCTGGGCGCGTTTGGCCTGGTTCAATCGGCCCATATCCACCGCCCTCAAGGGGTTTTATGATTACAGTTCTTTATTCCGGCACGAAAGCCGATTGGGAAGATTACCGCAAATATATCGCTGTGGCGCTTGCCAAAAAGGGCATCAAAGCCGAAATCGTGCAGAAATGTCCGCCTGATCAAGTTGATTATATTGTCTTCAGCCCCGATGGCCCGGTACAGGATTTTTCGATTTTTCCCAAATTGAAAGCCGCGCTTGGCCTTTGGGCAGGGGTCGAAAAAATTGTCGGGAACACCTCGCTGACCGCACCGCTTTGTCGCATGGTTGATGCAGGCCTGCGCGAAGGCATGCGCGAATGGGTGGCAGGCCATACCTTGCGTTACCATCTGGGGATGGATCAGCACATCCTTCACCAAGACGGAAACTGGCACAAAAATACCCCGCCACTGGCGCGACACCGCACAGTGGGAATTCTGGGTATCGGAGAATTAGGCCGCGCTTGCGCCCAAACCCTTGCGCAGCTTGGGTTCAATGTTGCAGGCTGGAGCAGATCCCGAAAGCAAATTGACGGCATAAGCTGTTATTCGGGCAATGATGGCTTGGCCAAAATTCTGGCAATGTCGGAAATTCTGGTTTTGCTATTACCGCAAACCGACCAGACCTTTCACATTATCAATGCAAAAACGCTGGCCAAGCTGCCCCATGGTGCCTTTATTCTTAACCCGGGGCGGGGGCCGCTGATTGATGATGACGCCCTGCTGGATGCCTTGGATGCCGGCCAGATCAGCCATGCGACACTGGATGTTTTCAAAACAGAACCATTGCCCGCCGACCATCCGTTCTGGGCGCACCCGAACATTACTGTAACCCCGCATATTGCCTCTGAAACCCGTGCGATAACGGCTGCTGATGTCATTGCTGAAAATATAGTGCGTGGTGAAACGGGTCAGCCGTTTTTGTTTACGGTTGACCGTGCAGCGCGATATTAACGCAGCTTTGGCGGCTTGTCCGGATCCATGCCCGGGGCCAGAATTTCGGGTGCTTTGGGCAGGATTAATTCAGGAATTTCAAAAGCCAAACCAACCTTGGCGAAACGCGCAATGCTGGCATCTTGTGCTGATAGAAATGTAATATCGAGGCGCCCCGCCTCGATTCCGCTGAATAACAATGCTTCCGACATGGCTTCGGCCACACCGTTTTGCGCGTCGGGCGTTACATCCACCAATGCCAACATATGGCTTTTGCCGCCGGCTTCATATTCAACCGCCACCAGATAGGCCGCCAAAACAACCCCCGACATATTGGCCAGTTTCTGGTCCAGTGATTTGATCAGGGGTTCCGGCACGTTAAAAGGTGCCGAGATTTCAACCGGTTTTTCCTGTTCAATACTGTCTTTGCAACCAAGGTTTTCCGCCAGCCAGTTGATAATATCCGGCAGCAGCACGGTTTCGGAAACGCTGCCCAGATTAACCCCGATACCGATGTCTTTTTCTGCCAGCATTGCCACCATTTTCCGCCCCGAAAGCGCCAGATAAGGCACCGGTTCGCCCGCAAATTCAGCCAGCCTTTGTTCGGTATCAAAAATCAATGCCACAGCACAATCCGAAGTGTCCAGAACAAGTGGTCGCGCCACATCCTTGCCCACTTCATCTTCAAGAATCATAAACATTTCTGATTCCAGCAAGCGTTCATAAAACCCGAAATTGTCATCCTCACCGGATTGCATTTCAGCCATCGCCATATCCAGCGTAGTTGTCACACTGTTATCCATTTGTTAGGGTTTCCATTTCGGCCATATTCACACCATGCTTTATCTGTATTTTCAATCTGTTAATTAGCATGGCTTATGTGTATTTTAACCGGGCAAGGAAAGGCCAGCACAATCCGATGATCGAATTCAAAAATGTCAGCAAGTCTTTCTGGACAGGCACCCAACGCAAAGTTATCCTTAATCAGGCCAGCTTTACCGTTGAGCTGGGCCAGTCCATGGGCATTCTGGCTGCCAACGGCACCGGCAAAACCACGCTGGTCAATATGATGGCCGGCCTGGAAAAGCCCGACGAAGGCACCATCACCCGTTCGTCCCGGATTTCTTTTCCACTGGGGTTCATGGGCGGGGTTGTGCTGGACCACAGCGCCGCTGAAAATTCGCGTTATATCGCGCGACTCTATAGCCTCGACCCCGACTATATTGAGGCATTTTGCCGGTATCTGGTTGATATCGAAGAATATTTTGACCAGCCGCTAAACACCTATTCCTCGGGCATGCGCGCGCGGGTGTCTTTTGCATTATTGTTGGCGCTTGAATTTGATATCTATCTGATTGACGAAGGCATGCCGGGCAGCACCGATGCCGAATTCAATCGCAAAGCGGGCAATGTTCTGCATCAACGCCTGATGAAATCAACGGTTGTTATTGTTTCCCATAGCACGCATATTCTTGAAAAATACTGCTCGACAGCTGCGGTTCTGCGCGACGGAACCCTCTATAAATTTGACACCCTCGAAGAAGCAAAGCAGCTTTATAAATATGACGCAAATTGATCCATCCAACCCGCTTGCCAAAAAACGGGCAAGGGTCGAACCGCCAAAACCCGGCACACCGGCCTATAAGCGCATGGCACGGCGCAAAGCAGTGCGTATGGGGCTTAACCCCAGCAGCGGCGACGAAGCCGTGCAAATGCTGCAAGATCGTGGCTTTGATGTGGTCAGCGACAGGGTATCGGCGCTTGATACTACTGCGGCCGCTGCCAATGCGGCTGCAAAATCCGCCAGTAATTTGCCGGCAAAAACTTCCGGCAGCAGTATTGTAACCACCGAACCGGATGGCATCAGCGCCCCGCCAGCGGGTATGATTTCCGAAAAAGAACGCCGGGAGGAAATTGCCAAAATCCAGAAAGGTATTGCTAAAAGGCGCCAGCGCAAATTTATACTGATTGCCATGCGCTTGATGTTTTTTGTGGCTTTGCCGACCTTTTTAACCGGAAATTATTTTTACAATCATGCCACTGAAATGTATGAAATAGAAACCCAGATGGTCATCCAGAAGGCCGATGGTGGTAGCGGCGGTGGCGGGCTTGGCGGTTTGCTGGCTGGCACCGGTCTGGCAAATTCCGAAGATTCAACCATTGTTCAAGGCTTTTTGAATTCGCGCGAAGCAATGTTGAAACTGAATGAGGAACTGGGATTCATCAGCCATTTCCAGCAGGAATTTATCGACGATATTCAACGCCTGCCTGCGGATGCAACCCTTGAAGACGCTTATAAAAAATATAAAAAATTCGTAAAAATCGGCTTTGATCCAACCGAAGGGGTCATCCATATGTCGGTTGTTGCGGTTGATGCGGAAACCGGCACCGCATTCTCGCGCGCCTTGATCCGGCTGGCCGAGGAACGGGTTGATAAATTGTCGGCGCCGGTCCGCGAAGACCAGATGCGCGGCGCCATCCAAAGCTATGCCGACGCCGAACAAAACGTCATTAATGCCCAGCAAATGGTTCTGGACCTACAACAAAGGCGCGGCATCCTAAGCGCTGATGCTGAAATTTCAGCCCAGATGAGCATCATCGCCAGCCTCGAGGTCCAGCTTGAAAACAAGCGCCTGAGCTTGGCTGAAATCAATGCAAACGCCCAGCCAAACACTGCGCGGGCAAATGCGCTATCTGCGGAAATCACCCGCCTGACAGATCGGGTTGCCGAATTGCGGCTAAAATTGACCGGAGGCGCGGGCTCTACGATTTCCCTAGCGCGTATCAGCGGCGAATTGCGAATTGCAGAAACCGAACTGTCCATGCGTCAGGTGCTTTTGCAACAGGCATTAACCCAGTTGGAAACCGCCCGTATCGAGGCCAATCGTCAAACCAGATACCTTAGCCTCGGGGTTACACCGGTTGCCCCCGATGTGCCGACACGTCCCCGCAAAATGGAAAACACCGCATTGGCTTTGGTGATCTTTATGGCGATTTATATTTTTATCTCGTTGCTTGTTTCGGTATTTCGCGAACAGCTAAGCGCCTAGTTCCCGCGGGCAGGCTAAACCGCCTGCCCTGCCGCCTGGCCAGATGCCCATGCCCACTGAAAGTTATACCCACCCAACCAACCGGTCACATCCAGAACCTCGCCGATAAAAAACAATCCCGGCACCGATTTGGCTTCCATTGTTTTGGCATTGATCGCGGCGGTATCAACGCCCCCCCGTGTGACCTCGGCCGTGCGATATCCCTCGGAACCGGTTGGTTTAACCTGCCAACATTCCAGCATTGTAATCAATTCTTCCATTTTTGCGCGGCCAAGGTCAGCAATATTACCATCAAATGCCAGCTTTTCGGTAATGCTGATCGCCAGCCGCTTAGGCAGGTGGCTGGCCAAAACCGTTTGAATGGCTTTACGCCCCGAACCTTGTTTTTCCTGCCGCAACAGCCTGCCAAAATCAAGGTCAGGCCGGATTTTCAAAGTTATGGCCTTGCCCGGATGCCAAAACGAGCTGATTTGCAAAATAGCAGGCCCGGACAGGCCACGATGGGTAAACAACATATCTTCGTCAAAACTGGCACCACCGCAAGAAACCCGCACCGGAACCGCAACACCGGCAAGGGATTTGAACATTTCCAGATCACTACTGGAAAAGGTAAGCGGCACCAGTGCCGGCGCGGTTTCAATCACATTCAGGCCAAATTGCCGTGCAATTTCAAAGCCAAAGCCAGTGGCACCTATTTTAGGGATAGACTTTCCACCACAAGCAACCACCAGATTGTTGCAGGCTTTCAGCCCGTCAGTGGTCATAACCGAGAACCCGTCCGGTAATTTCTGAACATCGGAAATCACAGTATTCGGCCGCACATCCACATCCCCCAACGCCATTTCAGCAAACAGCATCTCGACAATTTGCTGGGCGGACCCATCACAAAAAAGCTGCCCTTTGGATTTCTCGTGCCAGGTAATATTGTGCCGCTCGACCAGCGCTATAAAATCCTGTGGTGAAAACCGCGCCAATGCCGATTTTGCAAAATGGATATTTTCAGAAAGAAAGTTTTTGCTGCCGGTGTCTGTATTGGTGAAATTACAGCGCCCGCCCCCTGAAATCCTGATTTTTTCGCCAATTTTTCTGGCATGATCCAACACCAATACCCGTTTGCCATTCTGCCCGGCCACGGCCGCACACATCATCCCTGCCGCGCCACTGCCAATTACAATTACATCAAATTTCATTCCAGATTCCGCCCCGATAGCGCTTTGCATTCCCTTACTGCCTGAAAATCAAAAAGAAGCATACCCAAAAGAAATTTCCTCTTGCAGAGCCAACCTGACCTAACTAAAAGGCCCATGTGTTGGGGTGTAGCCAAGTGGTAAGGCAATGCTTTTTGGTAGCATGTATCGTAGGTTCGAATCCTACCACCCCAGCCAGACACTTTTATGTTTTCGAGAGTATGCGCTTCGGTGCCGTATATTCACGTGTTTTCCGCAGGTTGCCGGCATGGGTTCACTGACGAGACGCTATACGGGTGTCAGGAGCGACCCATATCAGGGCAAAATCTCGGCAGGCTATTTCGGCGGTACACATATGG
>JALSGU010000136.1 GCA_026982575.1 Paracoccaceae bacterium
GGCAATGACGGGCAATTTGTTAACCTGTGCAAAGCGCTGGATATTCCCGAAACAGGCATGGACCCCGATTATTTAACCAATAGCGCAAGGGTGCAGAACCGCGCAGCGCTGGTGGAAATCATAACCGGCAAAACCGGCAAGATCCGCCGCGATGAGCTGCTTGTATTGCTGGAAAATGCCAAAGTTCCGGTTGGGCCGATCAACACCATACAGGATGTGTTCAATGACCCGCAAATCATCCATCGCGGCATGGAAATCGACCTGAGCAGCGGCCCGACATCCGGTCTGCGTTCCCCCATGCGCTTTTCCGGTGCTGATTTGAATCTGGCCCGCCCCGCGCCAGAGCTGGGCCAGCATACAAACGAGGTTTTGAACAAGCTTGGCTGACCTTGGCAGGTTCTGCAGCTATCCCGGCCCTTGGCGGATATTATCGGGCAGCCATGTGGCAAGTTCGGGAAAGAATATCAGCACAAATACCATCACCACCATAATCAGGAACATCGGAAAAGCCGCCTTGGCGATAAAGCCCATTTCATGGTCGGTCATGCCCTGCAAGACAAACAGATTAAATCCGATCGGCGGAGTAATCTGCGCCATTTCCACCACAACAACGATGAAAATACCAAACCAGATCACATCGATCCCGGCTTGCAGGATCATCGGTTCCACCACGGCCATGGTCAGCACCACCGATGAAATACCATCCAGAAACATGCCCAGGATGATGTAAAACACCAGCAAAACCATCAGCAATTCAAACTTTGTCAGTTCCATATTGGCAATAACATCGGCCAATCCGCGCGGCAATCCGGTGAACCCCATCGCCAGCGATAAAAACGCTGCCCCTGCCAGAATAAGCGCAATCATTGCTGATGTCCGTGTTGCCCCCATCAGGCTGGCGGCGAAGGTTTTCCAGCTAAGTGATCCTTGGGTTGCAGCCAGAACCAGAGACCCGATAACCCCGAAGGCTGCCGCTTCGGTTGCGGTGGCAAAGCCCAGATACATCGACCCGATCACCACAAAAATCAGAATCAATACCGGTATCAAAAACCTTGAATTGGCAACCTTTTGGGCAAAGGTCAGGCGGGGTTCCTCGTCGGGATGCCAGTTTTTGGACAGTTTGGAGTAAACCGCCAGATAGGCCATAAGCATAGCTGCCAGAAACAGCCCCGGCAGGATACCGGCAAAAAACAGTTTTGAAATGCTTTCATTCATGGTGACCCCGTAAACGATCAATATCAGCGAGGGCGGTATCATCAAGCCCAGCGTTGCGGCACCCGCCAAGGTGCCAATGATCATGGTTTCGGGATAATTGCGCCGCCGCAATTCGGGGATCGACATTTTTCCAACCGTGGTCAGGGTTGCCGCTGATGAGCCGCTAACCGCAGCAAAAACCGTGCAACCGACAATATTGGTATGCACCAAACCACCGGGCAGACGCGCCATCCATGGCGCAAGGCCACGGAACATGTCTTCGGATAATCGGGTTCGAAATAATATCTCGCCCATCCAGATAAATAACGGCAAGGCGGTTAAGGTCCAGCTGCTGCTGGATGACCAGATGACAGTCAGCATCACATCCCCAACAGGGCGGGTTGTAAACAATGTCATGCCGAACCATGCCACGCCCAGCAGGGCCAAACCAACCCATATGCCCGACCCGAGCAGCACAAAAAGCACAAAAAGAAACAGCAAGATTACTGAAAGATTTTCCATCATTACACCTCGAAACTTGTTTGGCCGGATTCGCGGTTAATGCGGTGATTGCCCGTAAAAACCAGATGCAAAAGATGGTCGGTCAGTGCGATTGCAAAAATTACGGCGCCGGTCAGCATGATGGATTGGGGTATCCATAACATGGTTTTGTCCTGATCCTGGGAAATTTCATTGAATTTCCAGCTCCAGTAAACAAATTTCTGGGCGTGGAACACAAAATACCAGGCGATCAAAGCCGCAACGGCAAAACACCATGTGTCAATCACCCGTTTGGCTTTTGGCCCAACCGCGTTTAGCACAATGGAAACCCTGATATGCGCGCCTTTGTTCAGCGCATTGGCAAAAGCCAGAAAACTGGCGGCGGCCATGGCATAGCCCGCATATGCAGCCGCACCGGGAAATACCTCGCCGGTCCAGCGGGCGACCATCTGGACGACGATCAGAAGCAATATCGCAATCAGGCTGATCGAGGCCAAAACCCCCGACACCAGATACAAGATATCCAAAGTAGCTCTTACGGCTTTCATAATATTCCCTTTTTGTTGTAAAAAAGGGCGCGATCTTTGTCGCGCCCCTTGGTGTTTTTCGGCAAAGCTTTATTGTGACGCCATGAATGCGTCAACGATGCTCTGGCCCTGATCGCCGGTGGCTTCCAGCCATTCGGCGGTCATGGTTGCGCCAATGGCTTCCAGATCGGAACGCATTTGATCCGATGGTGGTGAAACAGTCATCCCGCCGTCACGCAGGCCTTGCAGGGTAAATCCGGTATATTCCTTGGCCCGCCAGGTGCCCGCATATTCGGCCATATTTGCACAGGCGGTAATGACGTTCTGGTTGGCTTCGGAGGTTTCGTTCCAGATGTCGGAATTGATAATCATATAGTTGCGCGGCAACCATGCCTGCACATCATAAAAATATCCAAGGCTTTCCCAGACCTTGCGGTCATATCCGGTTGCAGCCGATGAAATCATCGAATCCGCCACGCCGGTTGTAAAGGCTTGTGATATTTCTGCGGCTTCGATTGATACGGGCAACATGCCGGTCAGTTCAGCCAAACGCGCGGTGGCGCTGTTATAGGAACGAAACTTGATACCTTGCATGTCGGCAACGCTTGTTACCTCGTCGCGAAAATAAAGCCCCTGCGCCGGCCAAGGCACAGCATATAGCAAGGTCAGGTTCTGTTCCGCCAAAGCCGCCTCAAGCGCCGGTTTTGCGGCTGCATATAGCGCGTCGGATGCATCAAAAGATGTGGCAAGAAACGGCACGGAATCATATCCGAAAATCGCGTTTTCATTCTGGTGACCGGAAAGCAGCCGTTCGCCAAGTTGCACCTGTCCGGTTTGTACAGCACGTTTGATGTCGCCCCCCTTGAACAAAGACCCGCCCGGATGCACGGTAATGGTAATATCGCCGCCGGTTCCGGTGGTTACACAATCGCCGAATTCCACGCCGGTGACCGAATGGAAGTTGGATGCGGAATAGGCCATGGGCAGATCCCATTCTTGTGCCATTGCTGCCAATGGCGCAAACATAATACCGCCAGCCATCAAGGCCGTGGCTAGTTTTCTGGTGGTCGTCATTGTGATTTCTCCCTTTGTTGAATCACGTTAAATGCCGCTTATGCAAACCGTTTTGGTTCATAAGGGGCCAGATTATGGTTTGACCGTTTGCCGGTCATTATATCAGCGATCATTCGCCCGGTTTTGGGGCCAGCTGTCAGCCCGATATGATGGTGGCCAAAGGCCGCAAAAACACCCGTATCGCCAATTTCGCCTATTAATGGCAGGCTATCCGCAGGGGCAGGGCGAAACCCCAGCCAGTCTTGTTCGGATTCACTGCGTAATTCGGGAAAGGTTTCTTTTACCAGCTTGCGCATCAATTTTAATGGTCCCTTTGATTTTCCATCTTTTAATCCGCCAAATTCGACAATTCCTGCACAGCGTAACCCCTGATCCATGCTTGTAGCAACAAATTTCCCTGCCGAGACCATCATCGGGTTGTTCGGGGTGATATTTGGTGATTTATATAGCACATGATAACCGCGCTCGGCCTCAAGAGGCACTGAGATCCCCAGTTTTTTCATCAATGGTTTTGACCAGACGCCGGTGGCCAGCACCACATTATCACAGGCCATGCGCCCCTGACCGGTATCAACCGCGCTTACCCTGCCGCCGGAAAGGTCAAAATCCTTGACCTCGGTTTGAATAAATTTTCCACCCATATCGTTTAACAGGCTAACCAGATCGGCAATATAAGACAACGGGTTATGTATAAATCCGTGGTTTTTCATCACGGCCAGCAATGAAATATCGCGGTTCAAAATCGGCTCGGCCTCTTGCACGGCTTTGCCTTCGATCAATTCCGGTTCAAACCCGGCCTCGCGGCGCAATTGCCATGTATAGCTATCCTTGTTGAATGCCGCGCGGTTTTTATAGACAAAACTGTAATTGCTTTCCTGTACCCATTTTTCAGCGACAGTACCACGGGTAAGCATCCGGTGCTGTTCCAGACTATCCGACACAATCGGCGCCAAGCCTTTGGCAATCCGCCGCGTATCCGCATCATTGGCATTGCCCATATAGCGCATTAACCAAGGCGCCAGTTTGGGCAGATAGGCCCAGCGCAAAAACAACGGAAAGTTCGGGTCAAGCAGCATTTTCGGGCCGTTAAATGCCAGCCCCGGCGCGGTTACCGGCACCATCGAACAGCTTGCCAGAATGCAGCCATTGCCAAAAGACGCCCCCATGCCGGGCTGCCCCTTGTCAATCAGGGTCACACTGCGGCCCTCGCGCATCAACCACAGGGCCGAACATACCCCGACAATACCGCCGCCAATTACAATCGTATGTGGTTTTGCCATATGCCTACCTGTAAAAAAACCGCAGTTCTACTGCATGATCTTGGTTGCCAGAATAATCGAGGTCATGGTCTGTTCAATCCCCTTCAGAGATCCGATCCGGTCAATGACCTTGTCAAGCTGCGCCGTTGATCCTGCTGAAATCACCCCCGCCATATCAAAGGTGCCGCTGATTGAATACAGCGCCGTGACCTCGGGCAAACCGGCCAACCCGTGTTCGACCTGCGCGCGCATGTTTGGCGGAAATTTAATCATAATCAGGGCGCGCACCTGACTTTCCAGATAGCTATCCGATAAAACCACGGTAAATCCGTCAATCGTGCCGTTGTCTTCAAGCTTGGTTAACCTTTGTTGCACCGCTGATCGTGACACCCCCATTTGCCGCGCGATTTCTGAAATTGAACATCGCGCATCCCGACGCAAAATCTCGATCAGCAATTCGTCTTTGCCTGTTAAATTCATTGTTTAGCCCTATCTATTTGCGTCTTTATACCTGCGATTTATTGAAAATGACATAAAAAACGATAGTTTTGACATGTTGAATTGCATCACTTTTGATGGATACTGGCCCAAAACCAAAGGAAACTTCCATGACTTTTTCAAAAATCGCAGTTCTGGGTCTTGGCAAGGTCGGCACCCTTGCCGCCAGACTTTTGCACGATTCCGGGTTTGTGGTAACCGGCCATGATGTCCACCCCCCATCACAAGACCTGCCTTTTGCGGTTACCCCCACCGATGTAACCTTGCGCAGCGCGCTGGATGCTGAATTTGCACAGGTGGATGCGGTGCTTTCTTGCCTGCCCTTTCATTTGAATGTTGCCGTTGCCAATGCGGCCCATGCGGCGGGTATCCATTATTTTGATCTAACCGAAGACGTTCCGACCACCGAAGAAATCATAAAACTATCCAGAACTTCCAAAGGCTTAATGGCCCCGCAATGCGGTTTGGCCCCCGGTTTTATCGGCATTATCGGTGCCGACCACATCAAAAAATTTGATACCTGTCGATCGGTTCGGATGCGGGTCGGGGCCTTGCCGCAGCACCCGACAGGGTTGATGGGGTATGCGTTCAACTGGTCGCCCGAAGGCGTGGTGAACGAATATTTGAACGATTGCGAAGTGCTTGAGGAAGGCAAACGCAAATGGCTTTCCTCAATGGAATGGCTGGAGGATATTTACATAGACGGCATGAAGCTGGAGGCCTTTACCACCTCTGGCGGTTTGGGCACAATGTGTGAGACATATCAAGGCAAAGTCGAAAATATTGATTATAAAACAATGCGTTATCCCGGACACGCCAAGCTGATGAATTTCTTTTTCCATGAACTTTTGATGCGCGAAAACCGCGAACTGGCAGGGCGGATTCTGGTAAACGCCAAACCCCCCGTAGAGGATGATGTGGTCTATATCCACGTGGCGTCCGAGGGTAATATCGACGGGCATTTGCAGCGCAAGGAATTTGTCCGCAGCTATCGCCCCATTGAGGTCGCCGGTGGCAAACAAACCGCCATTGCATGGACCACGGCCGGGTCTGTAGTGGCAATTATCGAATTGGTGCGCAGCCAGAAATTACCGAGTTCCGGTTTTTTGAAGCAGGAAAATGTTGACCTGAACAGCTTTCTGTCCACCAAAGCCGGAGCGCTATATGCTTGAAATAAAAAAGATAAATCCGCATTACAGGTTTATCGGTGCTGCAATGCTGAAAAATACCGGTATTTTCGCTTTCAACAAAATTTCAAGGGCTTCAACCCTTGTTGCGCTAGGATAAAGTTTTTGTCTAAAACGCGCCAGCCACCTTGACCCCTTGGCCTAAACTCATTAGTTCAAACCCGAAGCGGGCGTTGTGTAATGGTAAGACCTCAGCCTTCCAAGCTGATGACACGGGTTCGATTCCCGTCGCCCGCTCCAATACCTATTTCACGGTGCGCAGCACTCCGTCGGGGCGAATTGGCCGCCCTATGACCGGCCGCTTGTTCGGTGCGTTGGTTCTGGCCGGGTGTCGCCTTATGGTAGTGGGGCTGACTTTTGCCGACCTATAGATTGATTGGGCTGAAGTAATTCCAGTGATTTTTTCCTATATCCGACTAATTCTATAGATAAATCCCTATAGGCGCATTTTTATACTTGATATCGGTTTCGTCAATGCTTTAGTTGTGCTCGATTTTGTAAAAAGGATATTGCCATGATAAATGACAAGCAGGTAAGCAAAACCAATTTTTCCCGATGGGCAAAAAAACTGGCAGCGGTAACCGGCATGTTATTTGCAGTGTCTTTCGGAATGGGGACAGCAGCGCAAGCGCAAAATGTTGACTGGATCGCCAATATCGGGGATACGGGGTTTGATCCGGTGGCGGCTGGCGGCAATATCGAATATTCGGTTCAGGTAGATAATAACGGTTTTGATGCCGCGCCTGCGACAACAATTGACATCATTCTGCCCGCAGATTCTGAAATGATCAGCGCATCGGGCGGCATAACCGGCTGTTCGCCGTTGCCCGCAACAGGCCCGGCAACCGTAACCTGTAATGTGCCGCCATTGGCTGCTTTGGGTAATGTCAGCATGGTGGCCGTTGTGCGTTCTTTCGTGGCAGGTGCAATCAATGTATCGGCGAGTGTTCCCCTAACTGCGGGCGGTGTAACCGATATAGACGCCGGCAACAATATAGAACCCGAGACCACCACCATTACCGCCGGTTCCGATATTGGTTTGACGCTGGCCGTGCCAGCCACCGCCGCGGCGGGCAGCTATGTGGACCTTGATTTTATAGCCACCAACCATGGCCCCAATATAGCCAATGATTTTGAACTGATCTTTCCCGTGCCAACAGGGTTGGTTGATATTACGCCTCCGGCCGGCTGTAATCTTTCGGGGGGGAATTTTGTTTGCGTGATATCCGGTCCTTTGGCTGTGGGCGATTCAGTGCCGCTAACGTTTAACGGGCAGGTTTCCGCAGCGGGTGGGTCAACGATCACGGCTACGGGGTCGGTTATCAATGCTGATCCGACAGATCCGATCAGCTCAAACAACACCGATATTGGCAATATAGCCGTTACCAGTGGTTCGGATGTATCAATCAGTAAAAGCCGCAGCCCGTCGGGCGCCCTGCTGGTCGGAGATGCCGCGACCTTTACCCTTGCTGCGGAATATACCGGTGACAGCCCCACGGGCCTTACCATTTCAGATACCATTCCCGGCAATTACCAGATTAATACGGTTACAGCACCGGGCTGGGCTTGTGTTGTCGCGGGTCAGGATGTGGACTGCACCCGCGCATCTGGCACTGTGGCTGGCAGCAATGTGTCGCTTGGATCTGTGGTGATTGAAACCACTATCGTTTCATCGGGCACGCCGCTTAATACTGCGGTCATAGGTTCGTCCGGTCCGGTTGATCCGGATATGGGCAACAATACTGCCACCGATGGTGGCGCCACAATTCAGGATCCGGTAGTTGATCTGCGGGCCAATAAATCTGGTCCGAACCCGGCGCTGGGGGTGGTTGGCAACAGCTATGACTATCGTATCAGCACCAGCAACATTGGCAACGCGGATTTCTTTGGCACTATTGAAATGGTGGATTCAGTGCCTGCGGGCATGACGATAAATTCTGCTATCCTTAATGGCTGGGTTTGTGCCCCTGCATTGCCGGTTTCCGGCGCGCAGAATATTACCTGTACGCGGGATTATACCAGCGGTGCCCCGCTCGGGGCCTCGGCGACCACGCCAAATGTGGTGTTTAACGCCACCCTGACCGCTGCCGGCAGCTTGAATAACGGGCTGGCGATTAGCTCTCCGAATGCGAATATCGCAGATCTAAATCCTGGCAATGATACCATCACCCACACCACCACGGTGACAGCAGGGGTTGATTCAGCGGATATCAGCACAATTAAAACCGCAGCAATAAGCCCGATTGCTGCCGGAGATGTGCAGACCTTTACGCTTGAAATCGTTAATGGCGGGACGGCGATCTCGGAAAACATCCAGATCACGGATAACCTGACAAACCTGATCAACAACAATGTAGGGCCGACCGGCGCGGGTTTTATTTCAGCGGTGCTTTCACCGGGCTTGGCGACGGGTCTTTCTTGCACCAATTCTGCTTCCGGGGGTAATTCCCGGCTGTTGAGCTGTGATATCGTGTCTTTGCCGGTTTGTACGGCAGGGGCGGATTGCCCGACCATTACTGTTTCGGTGCGCCCGGGGTTGAATGCGGGAAGCCGTACCAACGAATTTTCTGCTGTATCCCAAACCACACCGGACCCTGATCTGGGCAATAATACTGCCAGTGCCAATTTTGATGTTTTGGCCCGGGCCGATGTGACCGTTACCAAAACCGCCACCCCGAATCCGGTGGCTGTCGGGCAAGATCTGACCTATGTGGTAGCGGCGCGCAATCTGCCCAACGGGCTGAGCAGTGCCGATGCGGTAACCATCACCGATACATTGCCCAATGATATGACTTTTATTTCAGCGACACCTTCAGCAGGGGTCTGCACCACCGCGCCTATATCCGGCAGTGTGACATCCGGGGTTAATAATCAGGTTGTCTGTAATCTAAACACCCTGAGCAACGGGTCGCAGGCCACTGTGGTTATGGTTTTACGGCCTAATAATGCTCTCCTTAGCAGCGTTATTACCAACAGCGTCGATGTGACCACAACAACCACCGAAACCGACCTAACCAATAATAGCGCAACTGTGGATGTGGCAGTTGAAGGTCCGGATCTCGATATTCTGGTTAATAAAGTTGACAGCATTGATCCGGTCGCCATTGGCAGTGATACGGTTTATACTATTACAGTAACCAATGCCGGGCCTTCGGCATCCGAAAACATCGTGGTAACAGATGATATGCCGGCAACGCGGCTTAGCTATCAGAGCCATGTGATTTCTGGCGCAGGTACCTGTAGCGTAGTGCCAGCGGTTAATTCACTGGGGCAACAGCTGGTCTGTAGCTGGCCTTATCTTGAATCCGGAGCCTCTGAAACCATCGACATCACCGCGCGCGGGGTTGCCAAGGGATCTTCACAAAATACCGTAGAAATTTCATCGGACGAGATTGTCGCCGGGTTTGACCGGCTGGCAGCCAATAACGCCACCTCCGAGATCACCACCGTGCGCACAAGAACCGATATTGAAGTGCCTAGCAAAACCCCCTCGGTGGCAAATGTTGTGTTGAACGAAAACTTTACCTTTACCGCTCTGGTGCAGGTCAATGACGGCCCCGGGTTGGCTGAGGCCGATGACGTGGTGTTTACCGACAATCTGCCCGCAGGCATGATCCTGACCGGCCCGCCAGTAGCAACCGTAATTTCTGGCTCTGCCAGTTCTACAACATGTACCGGCGGTGTGGGCGATAGCGCATTTACCTGTGATCTTGGCACGGTCAGCAGCCCCGGCGCGGTTGAGATTCTGATTCCGGTTGAGGTGGTGTCTGTCACCAGTGATCCGCAATCCTTCACCAATACCGGTAGCGTAACCACCTCTTCGCTGGATATAGACGTCACAGACAATAGCAGCGACGGACAGGTTTCGATTGGCTCCTCCTCAATCTCGGGCACTGTGTTCCGTGATTTTGCCGATGATGCCGGGATTACGGCTGGCGATACATTTGTTGGCAATGTGCCTATCACCCTGACCGGCACTTCGTTTGATGGCCAGCCGATCAACCTGACCACAAATACCGACCCCAACGGTGATTTCATCTTTCCGTTTATTCCTGCCGGTGATTATACGCTGACCCGCGGTCCGGTAAGCGAAGATTATTTGACGGATGGCACCAATACTGCCGGTTCCGAAGGCGGCACGATTTCGTCGCCAACCGTAATAGGTTCGATTGCTGTGCCTGACAATACGGATGCCATCGAGTATCTGTTCCCGCTAATTCCGCAAGCGCGGGTGGGGATTGCCAAGGCGGTTTCCGGCGCGGTCGTGACCAACGCTGACGGCTCTTTCAACACAACCTTCGATATGGTTGTTGAAAACTTCAGCCTCGAAACCCTGATCAATATGGAGGTGACCGACCCGCTAGCCGGTGCAGCGCCGCTCTTTGGCACCTATCAATCCCTTGCCACCCCGGCAACGGACCCGCTGGGCTTTGGCAGCTATACAATTATTGCGCCGCCGGCAGGCAGCTGTGGCGGGCTGAATTCCGGATTTGACGGATCGGGCGATAACGCGCTGGCTAACGGGTTTTCCCTTGCGAGCGGTGGTACCTGCACGATCAGCTTTTCCTTGCGTGTTCAGCCGACCAACCCGTTGCCGCCATTATTGGCCTCGGGTGGGCGCTATGAAAACCAGGCAACCGTCACCGGCGAGGGTGAACTGTCTGGCCAGACCTCGGCCACCAACCCCGAATTGATCGACATCAGCGATGATGGCACCAACCCGGACTCCAATGGTGATGGTTCCGGCACAGGTGCGGGAGAGGGTGACCCAACCCCTGTATTGCCGGATATTGCGCCAGCGATTGCCCTGATCAAAACCGCAGATGCAAGCGCCGTGCAATCCCCGCCACAAGAGGGGGATATGATCAGCTATACATTCCAGATTGAAAACACCGGCAATGTAACCCTGACCAACGTAACCCTGACCGATGCATTGGTGGGAATTGTGATTTCGGGTGGGCCGATCCCGTCATTGGCGCCGGGGGAGGTGGATTCCACCACTTTCACCGCCACTTATGCGCTTACTCAGGCGGATGTGGATCTGGGCGAGGTGATCAATTCAGCCACAACCGCGGGTTCTGACCCATATGGCACCGATGTGACCGATGATTCCGGCACAGCCAACGATAACGATACCCCGACCGTGGTGCCTCTGAACCCCGGGCCGGCCATCGCTTTGATCAAAACTGCAGATGCAAGCGGGGTGCAAACCCCGGCGCAGGTAGGGGATGTGATCAGCTATACATTCCAGATTGAAAACACCGGCAATGTAACCCTGACCAACGTAACCCTGACCGATGCATTGGTGGGGATTGTGATTTCTGGTGGGCCGATCCCGTCATTGGCTCCGGGGGATATCGATGCTGCAACCTTCACTGCAACCTATACACTGATACAGGATGATCTGGATGCAGGAGAGGTAATAAACACCGCCACTGCCACCGGCACGCCGCCGACCGGCCCTGATGTAAACGACGATTCCGGCACAGCCAACGATAACGATACGCCAACCATAGTGCCCCTAAGCCAGAATCCGGCGATTGCCTTGGTCAAAACCGAAGATGACAGTGCCTTGCAGGTGCCGCCGCAGCCGGGTGACATCATCAGCTATACATTCCGGATCGAAAATACCGGAAATGTAACCCTGACCAACGTAACCCTTACTGATGCGCTGGCAGGGGTGGTGCTTACCGGCGGGCCGATCTTGTCGCTTGATCCGGGGGCGGTGGATACCACCACCTATACGGCGACCTATGCGATTACATCGGGGGATATCGATATAGGGGACGTTGTGAATAATGCCACCGTTTCGGGCACCCCGCCCACAGGTCCGGCGGTAACCGACGAATCCGGCACGACTACATTGTTGATGACTACGGATGTGCCTTCGGGCCTGAGTATGGTAAAAACCACTCCGCAGGAATTGGTCGAGCATGGCAGTATTGTGCCTTACACAATTACCATCACCAATAACAATCCGGTGCTTGTCGGGCTGGTCGATGTGATCGACACCTTGCCGATGGGGCTGCTTTATGTGCCAGATAGCGCCACGCTTAATGGTGCATCCTTTGTGGTGGATGTTGATGGCGCAGTCATAACCTGGGAAGACATTACCATTGCGCCTTTGGGCGACACGGTATTGACCTTGCAAGCACGGGTTCTGAATGGCAGCGGTGCGGGCAGTTTTGTGAACAGGGTTAATCTGGTGGATGCCGCTACGGGCACCGATCTGGTTGATTTTGCCACTGCTATTGTGCGGGTGCTGCCGGTGGCGGTATTTGATTGCAGCACGGTAATCGGCAAGGTCTTCAATGATCGCAACGGTGATGGCTATCAATATAACGAACCTGCTTCCGGGCTGGTGACCGATCCGGTTTATCGCGGCGGCAAAGGTAAGCCGGAACAAATGCTGTCCACACCGCAAGGCGAAGACGGGATACCGGGTGTTCGTTTGGTGACCGTGGACGGTCTGATTATCACAACTGACGAATTTGGCCGTTACAGCATTCCTTGTGCCAGCCTGCCAGCTGCAGGAAGCGGATCCAACTTTATCCTGAAGCTGGACCCGCGTTCGCTGCCGGCCGGGTATTCGGTTACCACCGAAAACCCCCGCGTATCGCGTCTGACCCCGGGCATGATGTCCGAAGTGAATTTCGGGGCTACTTTGGGCCGTATCGCCCGGGTGGACCTGAACCTTGCTGCTTTTGATGCCGCTGGCACCCCGAAGCCCGCGCTTACCGCCGGAATAATGCAATTGGCGCAAAGTCTGGCACAAGACCCTGCCACGGTGGTTATTACCTATCATCTGCCAGCAGATGCTACGGCTCCGGAGGTGGGCGAAGCGCGCCGCCGGATGGAGGGGGTGGAGGTCGAACTGCGGCGCGTATGGCGCTCCGTGGGGCAGGGACCGATCCAGATACAGCAACTGATCGCAAGAGCGGAGCAATAAAATGACGTGTATTACAATGAACAAGTTCGCTACTCGCCGCTCTTTTCGCTTGGGGCTGCTACAAACCTCGGCGCTGATTATGGCATTTTCGGCGGGGCAAGGCCTTGCCCAGATGGACAGTTTTGCTGCTTCGGGGTTTTCGATCTCGGTTGATCAAACCACCATTGCCGGTGCGCCTGCGATGGTGGCGCCAACCCACCGGAGCGATCTGCTGGCTAATGCAATGAATGTCGATATTCGCTATGACGGGCTGGATACACGGCGAATGCTTAATGTTTTTACGCGTGATATGCGCACGGCTTATGCTGTGGGCGAAGTCGTGCAATTCAGAGCATCAAGCAATTATCCGGCCTTTATCAGCCGCAGCGAACTGCGCATTATCGATCTTGGCCAACGTGGTAACCCGCTGGTCACCAGGCTGCCGGCCAATGCCAATGGCGTGGTTGACTGGACCATGCCCGAAGGCGGTTCAGGGCAATATGCCTATGTGTTGCGGGTTTATGATGCGGATGGCCGTTATGACGAAACCGTACCGCTGGAGATCCGGCGGGCAAATAGCGTATTTGACACCGTGGCTAATGCAACCGCACCCGGAGAGGGCGAAGACCGCACCATGCGGCGGGGCATTCCGGTGCGGGGCGGGTTGATCACTGCTTCCGGTAGTGGCGCTTATCCGAACGGCTCGGTTGTGGTCATGGGGGAAACGATACCCGTTGACGCAAACGGGAATTTTGTTGTCAGTCGAATTTTGCCGGTCGGGGATCAGGTGGTATCTGTCACCACCCAGGGCCGCACGATTGTGCGCGATGTGCAAATTCCGGAATCAGAATGGTTCAAGGTCGGGATTGCCGATATCACCGCAGGCTGGAGCGGCAATACCGGCGGGTTTGATTCCGGCAGCTATGTGGACGGGCGTCTGGCATTTTATGTAAAAGGTCAAACCGCACGCGGCTGGATGATTACCGGCTCTGTGGATACGGGTAACGGGCCGATCAGTGAAATATTCTCGAGGCTGGATGACAAAGACCCACGGCGGGTTCTGGACCGGTTGCGCGCTGACGGCACGGATGTTTACCCGACCTATGGCGATAACAGCACTTATTTTGATGATACGCCAACCGCAGGGCGAATTTATTTACGCGCCGAAAACGAAAATTTCCTCATAACATGGGGGGATTTCAAAGCCGGCATGACCGGCTCTGCCTTGTTGCAAAACAACCGTGCACTTTATGGCGCTGAACTGCGGTTCAGGTCTTCGGCTGTTACTGAATCTGGCGAGGCACGCGTGGCCGCCATTGCCTATGCTGCACAACCCGATACCATTGGCCAGCGCGATATTTTGCAAGGCACCGGCGGTTCGGTTTACTTTTTGTCGCGTCAGGATATTAACGGCGGCTCGGTTTCGCTGAGCGTGCAACTGGTTGACCAAGACACCGGACGCGTGATTTCCAGTGTTCCTCTGGTTGAAGGCACGGATTATAGTATTGACCATATTCAAGGCACGGTGCTGCTTGCCAACCCGCTGAATTCAACTGCCACGGGTGCCGGAGTAGTCTCCGGAGGCGGCGATTCCTATCGTGTCAATCTTGTGGCCCGGTATGAATATACCCCGACCAACACTGCGGTTGATGATCTTGCCTTTGGTGGCCGGGTCGAGGCATGGGTGGGCAACCAGCTACGTTTCGGGGCTACGGTAATGCGCGAATCCACCGCATCCGGAGAGCAGAATATGGCCGGGGCGGATGTGCGCTTCCAGTTTGGCGAAAGCAGCTATGCAGATCTTGAATTTGCCCGCAGCTCCGGGCCGGGATTTGGCTATACGGATTCTACCGATGGTGGGCTGATTATTGTTTCCACCGCAAGCGGAGCTTCGGCCGGGGCCAATGCCATCTTGTTTGACAGCCGTATCGGTTTCAGGGATATGGGGCTTGGTCAGGACGGATTTCTGGGCCTTTACTATGAAAGAAAAGATGCCGGGTTTTCGACTTTGACGCAAAATATCACCGATGGGCAGACCCTGTTGGGGCTAGAGCTGGAATTTGAGGTAAGCGATCGACTGACCCTTGGGGCTGATGCTGAATGGTTTAGTCTTGATACGGGCGATACCCGCAACGAAGCTGAAATCAGGTTGGCTTTTGCGCTTTCGGATCAGGTTTCGATTGAAGCCGGTGTGCAGTTTACCGATAAAAACACCGCCCTCGTGCCAAGTGAAACCGGACAGCGCACCGATGTTGGCCTGCGCCTCAACTTTGCGCCCTCGGCTGCAAACGAATATTATGTATTTGGGCAGGCAACCATAGCCAATCAGGGCGGCTTGTCTGACAATAACCGTTATGGTGCGGGCTTTAGCGCACAGTTGAATAACAAGCTCGGTATCTCGGGAGAGGCTTCTACCGGCGATGGGGGGCTTGGCGGTGCCTTTGGCCTGACCTATACAGCCACAGACCAAAACGAGCTTTACCTTGGCTATACTCTGGATCCGACCCGCAGTGGTGCAGGCGGGGCATTGGCAGATAATGGTAAAATCGTGCTCGGCGGGCGCTATGCCATGACCGATAGCTTATCGCTTTATACTGAATCCGTCTATGATATGCCGGATGACCAGCGTTCATTATCGCGGATATTCGGGGTTAATTATACCCCTTCTGCTTATTGGACGCTCAGCTCCACGTTTGAAAAGGGCACTGTGCTGGATCCGGTAAACGGTGATTTTGACCGCCTGGCGGTTTCTTTCGGTGCGGCATTTGATGACGGAGACGACAAAAGCTGGCGCGCACGGCTGGAATACCGCGATGAAAACGGGGCTGGCAGCACGCGTGACCGGATGACCTGGGGCTTATCTGCTGGCTATGCCAATATGGTTAATGACAATTGGCAATTTTTAGCCAATGTGGATGCGTTGCTCTCCAGCAGTGCCGAAGGAGATTTCCGTGACGGTGAATATGTAAAAGCATCCATAGGCTATGCTTTTCGCCCGGTTGACAATGAAAAGCTGAACCTGCTGTTCCGCTATACATATTTGCGCGATTTACCCGGTGAAGATCAGGTGAGCGCAGACGGGACTGTTGATGGACCGCTTCAGATAAGTCAGGTATTTTCTTTGAATGCGGGATATGATTTGTCTCCGGCGCTGACCCTTGGCGGCAAGCTTGGCTATCGTTTGAGTAACACCGCACCTCGGGGCACCACTGCCTTTACCGATAATACTGCAGCATTGGCGGTTGTCCGGCTGGAATGGCATGTGGTTAACAATTGGGATATTATGGGTGAAGGTCGGCTTTTGCATACGCTTGAAAGCGGGACAACAGAATCAGGGGCTATGGCAGGCATATATCGCCAGCTTGGCGATCATGTGAAGCTTGGCGGCGGATTTGAGTGGGGGGCGGTCTCTGATGACCTTACCAATATCAATTACACCAGTCGGGGGGCTTTTGTGAACCTGATAGCAAAGTTTTAGGGTTCTGATCCGGGGTTAAAAGCGGGGGAGTTCGCGGGTTTGATTTCCATCGCCCGCTCCAACCCTTACCCTGCAATCAGCCCCAGCTGTTCCAGCTTCAGAATCACCTGATGGGCACAATTATCCACAGCGATATTTTCGGTATCAATCACCAATTCGGCCTTGGTCGGGGCCTCGTAAGGGTCTGAAATACCTGTGAATTCCTTGATTTTTCCGGCGCGCGCCAGTTTATACAGCCCTTTGCGATCACGGCGTTCGCATTCCTTTAGGCTGGTGGCGACATGCACCTCCACAAAGGCGCCAAAGCTCTCGATGTCTTCGCGAACCGCACGGCGCGTGGTCGTATAGGGGGCGATTGGCGCGCAAATGGCAATGCCGCCGTTTTTGGTGATTTCCGACGCAACATAGCCAATGCGGCGGATGTTGAGATCACGATGTTCTTTGGAAAACCCCAGCTCGGAGGACAGGTTTTTACGCACCACATCCCCGTCCAGTAATGTAACCGGCCGGCCGCCCATTTCCATCAGCTTAACCATCAATGCATTGGCAATGGTGGATTTTCCCGAACCGGAAAGGCCGGTGAAGAATACCGTAAACCCCTGTTTTGAACGGGCAGGGCGGGTGCGGCGCAATTCCTGAACCACGTTAGGAAAAGAAAACCATTCAGGAATATCCAAGCCCTCGGAAAGGCGGCGGCGCAGTTCGGTGCCAGAAATATTCAGAACGGTCATGCCTTTTTCCACCTCGTCGATCGGCTCGTATTGGGCTTTTTCCTGCACATAAACCATGTGCTTGAAATCGATCATTTCGATGCCCATTTCGGCCTCGTGCTGCTTGAACAGGTTTTGCGCGTCATACGGCCCGTAGAAATCCTCACCAGCCGAGTTTTTGCCCGGCCCCGCATGATCTCGACCAATGATAATATGGCTACAGCCGTGGTTCTTGCGGATCAGCCCGTGCCAGACAGCCTCGCGAGGGCCACCCATGCGCATGGCAAGGTTCAGCAGGCTTAATGATGTGGTGGAGCTGGGATATTTATCCAGCACTGCCTCATAGCAGCGCACCCTTGTAAAATGGTCAATATCGCCGGGTTTGGTCAGGCCAACCACCGGATGGATCAGCAGGTTTGCTTGCGCTTCCTTCGCTGCACGAAAGGTCAGTTCCTGATGGGCGCGGTGCAAAGGGTTGCGGGTTTGAAAGGCCACAACCTTGCGCCAGCCCATTTTGCGAAAAAACGTCCGCAATTCATTCGGGGTGTTGCGCCGACCGCGATAATCATAATGCACGGGGGCCTGAATGCCAATAACAGGCCCGCCAAGATAGACATTTCCGGCCTGATTATGCAGGTAATTCACCGCGGGATGGGCGCTGTCATCAGCACCAAAAACGCTTGATGCCTCAAGCGGTTTATCGGGTGTCCATTTATCGGTGATTGACAGAATCGCCAGAATAACGCCCTCGGCATCGCGCAGGGCGATATCTTGGCCCTCGGTGATGGTATCGGCAAATTTTTGTGTCACATCCAGATTGATCGGCATGGGCCACAATGTGCCGTTCGCCATACGCATGTCTTTGACAACGCTGTTATAATCGGCTTCAGACATAAAGCCCTTAAGCGGGTTAAACCCGCCATTCATCAGCAATTCCAGATCACAGGTCTGGCGCGCTGTCAGATCCCAGCTGGGCAGATCCGCGGCCTCGAATTTCAGCTTTTCAGCGGATTCATAAGAAACAAAAAGTTCGGGAACCGGAGATAGGTTTTGCTGCATCATCTGGAAAACGGCCTGTAAATTGCTGAAATTATTTGACTAACGGTATGTAACGCGGGCCATCGCAAATGCCAAATGTTTTGTCAAACGGTAACGCCACTGGCCGCAAAAATACCGGCCAGTGGTTAAAATTTTACCAATTATTCTTGTTCAGACAGGAATTTTTCCGCCTCGAGCGCCGCCATGCAGCCCATGCCAGCCGATGTTACGGCTTGGCGATAGATATAATCTGTCAAATCGCCAGCCGCAAAAACCCCGGGAATAGAGGTTGCCGTGCTATCGGGTTTTGTGACCACATAGCCGCCCATATGGGTTTCGAGGCTGTCCACAACCAATTCGCTGCTGGGTTTATGGCCAATGGCAATAAACACGCCTTTGCATGGAATTTCGGTGATTTCGCCGGTTTTCACATGTTTGACCCGCACGCCTTCTACCCCTAAGGGGTCATCGGTGCCAAAAATCTCTTCGACCTCGTGAAACCATAGGGGGTGGATTTTATCGTTCTTGAACAGCCGATCTTGCA
>JALSGU010000137.1 GCA_026982575.1 Paracoccaceae bacterium
AGCGCAATGCCAGCCTTGGCCGCCCATGCCTGCGCGCCTGCTTTGACCATGGCGTTTTCATGGGTGCAGGTCAGACCGGAAAGAAACCACAGCACCGGAACCGGAGATTTAGCGGCTTGAGGCGGCAAATATACCGCAAATGTCATGTCGCATTGGCAGGTGGTTGACCGGTGCGAATAAACGCCCTGAGTGCCGCCAAAACAGGCATTTTCTGAAAGGGTTTTCATGGTGTGTCCTTGTAAATTTTATTTCCATGCAGCCACGGCAAATCAAGCGGATTTCCTTCAACCCGTCAGGCCCGATCCTTACCCGTTGCAAATAGGGTGCCGGAAGCTTTGTAATTGTATTTCGCCGCGCCATTTTGCACCTTTTCTAAAACTCCACCACTGCCCGAATGCTTTTACCTTCGTGCATCAGATCAAAGCCTTTGTTGATGTCCTCAAGTTTCAGTTTATGGGTGATCATCGGGTCGATCTCGATTTTGCCTTCCATATACCAGTCAACGATTTTGGGCACATCCGTGCGGCCGCGCGCGCCGCCAAATGCGGTGCCGCGCCAGCTTCGGCCTGTTACCAATTGAAAAGGCCGTGTCGAAATTTCCTGCCCAGCGCCCGCCACGCCAATGATAATGCTTTCGCCCCAGCCTTTATGGGCGCTTTCCAGCGCGTCGCGCATCACATTGACATTGCCGGTGGCGTCAAACGTATAGTCACCGCCGCCACCTGTCAGTTCCACCAGATGGCCAACCAAATTGTCGATGTTTGACGGATTAACAAAATCTGTCATACCGAATTGTTTGGCCATCACTGCCTTGTCATCATTCAGATCAACGCCGACAATCTGGTCTGCGCCCGCCAGCCGCAAGCCTTGCACCACGTTCAAACCAATGCCGCCAAGGCCAAATACAATCGCGGTGCTGCCAATTTCAACCTTGGCTGTATTGATCACCGCGCCAATGCCCGTGGTCACCCCGCAACCGATATAACACACCTTGTCAAACGGCGCATCGGGGCGGATTTTGGCCAAGGCAATTTCGGGAAGAACCGTATGGTTGGCAAAGGTCGAACAGCCCATATAATGCAAAATCGGCGTGCCATCCAGCAGGCTGAAACGACTGGTGCCATCGGGCATAAGGCCGGCACCTTGGGTGGAACGAATGGCCTGACACAGGTTGGTTTTGGGGTTCAGGCAATATTCGCATGTCCGGCATTCGGGTGTATAAAGCGGGATCACGTGATCGCCGGGTTTCAGGCTGGTAACGCCGGCACCGATTTCCAGCACCACGCCTGCACCTTCATGGCCCAAGATGGCAGGAAACAAGCCTTCGGGATCTGCGCCCGAACGGGTAAATTCATCGGTATGGCAAATTCCGGTGGCTTTGATTTCAACCAGAACCTCTCCGGCTTTGGGGCCTTCAAGATTAACCTCGACAATTTCAAGCGGCTTTCCGGCTTCGAATGCGACAGCTGCGCGTGTTTTCATGGTATTGCTCCCCGTTTAATATTTACAGGATCATACCCCAAAAAACGGATATCGCAACGCCGTTAGTGCCCTAACGCAACGTGTTTTCAATAAGTTGCACCGCGCAATTTGCAGCGGCTTTTTGTGCCAAAAGCGTGGTCAGCCGCGCGCCGTCATCCACCGCATTCTGAATGGCCTGCACATTGCCATTTTTACCTTCGCAAGCCCCCGATGCAATAATGGTGCCGGTTGCCACATCAATCAGGGTAAGCTGGGCGGTGACAACCACGCTGAATGCCTCGTCCACCAGCCCCAGATTTCGACCCGTGCTATCCGCATAGAATTCCAGCGCAACAACATCGACAACCAACCCCGAAAGCCCGCGCCGCCGCGCCAGTGCCGCCACCTGTTCGGCCCGCTCAAAACTGGCAGTTTCACGTATTGATCCGGAATAAAATTCGCTCATATTCGGGCGTGCTGCAAAATTATTGATCAGATGATCACCAATCATGGCCTCTATTATAGCAGCCGGATCAACCCCGGTTGGCGAAGGAACCTCGCCAATGCGGCTGCGCATTCTTTCGTCATTATTAATGGTTGCGGTCACCGCCGCGCCAATCAGCATGCCGGCAATACCGCCGCCAACCGCGGTGTTGCTTTGGGCAATACGGCGCGCAAAAGGAGGGGCGCGTTCAGCCGTGCGCGCCAAAGGCTGAGCCATAATCAAAGTGGGTTCCAGCGGCAAAGCACGGTTGGCCGCACCACCGCAGCCAAGCAATGGCAAGATCAGCATTAGTGCCGCCAGATTTCTAAATATAGCCATCTTTACCCCGCCGGAGAATCATTCGGGGTATCTTAATTGCGTCGGGCCTTTGGATGCAATGTTTTGCCCAGAATATGATCATCTTTGCCAATCACATGGCTGGCATGGCCAACGATTTTCGGGTCTGGCTCGGGCGCATTTTCAATGTTGCGATCCGGATAGGGAATGGTCGCCAGAAAATGCCGCATACAGTTCAGCCTTGCGCGTTTTTTATCGTCGGATTTAACGATGGTCCACGGTGCATCGGCTGTATCGGTATAAAAAAACATGGCTTCTTTTGCTTCGGTATAATCATCCCATTTATTCAGGCTGGCACGATCAACAGGGGAAAGCTTCCATTGTTTCAGCGGGTCGGTTTCGCGCGACTTGAACCGCCTGATCTGTTCTTCCTGCGTGACTGAAAACCAGTATTTGAACAAATGAATGCCCGAGCGCGTAAACATGCGTTCCATATCAGGTGCTTCGCGCATGAATTCCAGATATTCGGCAGGGGTGCAAAAATCCATCACCCGTTCTACACCGGCGCGGTTATACCAGCTGCGGTCAAACAGCACCATTTCACCTGCGCTGGGCAGATGTTCAATATAGCGCTGGAAATACCATTGGCCTTTTTCACGCTCGGTGGGCTTGTTCAAGGCAACAACCCGCGCGGTTCGCGGGTTTAGATGTTCCATAAACCGTTTGATGGCACCGCCCTTGCCTGCTGCATCGCGACCCTCAAACAGCAAAACCACCTTTTCGCCGGTGGATTCAACCCATTGTTGCACCTTTAACAGCTCCACCTGAAGCAGGGCTTTTTGCTTTTCGTAATCGGCTCGTTTGATTTTGTCGGAATAGGGATATTGCCCTTGTTCAAAACGGCTAAGTGCAGATGTAGACTGGGGTTTCATAAATCACCTTTTGAAATTTGGGACAGCATATTCACGGGGTTTTAATATTGCATTGACACATATCAATTCAGTCTTCGCCGCGCGGTTTTTGCCGCATGTTTTTGACCTTGCCGCGCTGGGTTTTGCTGTCCATACGCCGCTGTTGCGACCCATAGGTTGGTTTGGTTTTGACGCGCCGCTTGGGTTTTTCCAATGCCCGCCTTATCAGCTCTACCAGTTTTTCCTCGGCCAATTCACGGTTGCGCATCTGGCTGCGGTGTTTTTCGGCAGTAATAATTATGGCGCCGTCTTTGGTCCAGCGCCGCCCTGCAAGTTTGCGCAGACGGAATTTTACATCCGCAGGCAAGCTGGGTGAATTACCGGCCTCGAACCGCAATTCCACCGCCGTTGAAACCTTGTTAACGTTTTGCCCCCCGGGGCCGGAGGAACGCACAAAACTTTCGGAAAGTTCCCAATCTTTGAGGGTGATATTTTCAGAAATAAAAATCATGAACCATAGATACAGAAAGGGCCCACCCGTTACAACGGGGAGGCCCAGACTTGAGTATGAAGGTGGCCAAAGCCGGAATTCTCCGCAGTGCCAGATGTATGCCCAAAGGGGGCTGCCCCTTTAGATTTTCATCCCGCAAATAACCTCAACCAAATTCTCCAAGTTCCCAAAAGACATTGGCACCTCCTTTCTCAAAGTTTCAGATAAAGACAGGTTAGCCGCAAAACCGTAAAACGCAAACAAAAAATACTCAATGTTGTGGTTGAAGCCGGTTTAGTAACAATTTGAAAGGGATAAGCGCGATGAATATCAACAACAGTTTTACGCCAAAATCAGCCACAGCGAGGCTGACCCACAAGGGTGTTTCGGGGCCAAAGCCAAACATTGGCACCAATTCCCGCGCCCAGCCATTGGGTTCGCTTGCATCCAGAAATACCAGCATTGCCGAAAAGGAAATGGTGAAAAAGATCGCGGTATCCAGCGCTGATCCTATCACGGATGAAACCAGTGGCGCGCGCCACCACTTGCCGCTGCGCAACCGGTTAAATACCGAAACATCGACCATCTGGGCAATCAAAAACGCCGTTCCCGAACCTATGGCAATGCGCAGGCTGACCAGCGGGCCGAATTCGCCGATGATTTGCGTACCGATAAAAGAACAGAAAATGCCGATAACAAAACCGGCCAAAACCACCTTGCGGGCCTGCGTCGCGCCGTAAAGCCGGTTCATCAAATCGGTGACCAGAAAGGCAAACGGATAGGTAAACGCCCCCCATGTCAGCCAATCGCCCAGCAAAAACTGAACAAGAATATTTGAGGCAACAACAATTGCCGCCATGGCAGCAATGCCAGCGATTAATCCACGTGTCATAATTTTATCCCGTATTTTTATAGAAGGTCAGCGGTGACTTCTGGCCGGACCATCCGGCTGGTTGGGCTATAAACGGCCAGTGGCCAGCTTTCAAGCCCGATCTATTTCAGATTTTTACGCATCCGTTTGGCCAACCACCAGACCAGCGCCACCACCGGCAGGGTAATTGCCGCAATGATAAAATACTGATCCACCCCCAGCGGTGCTGCCAGTGGTGTCAGAAAATACCCCAGCAGCGACACCGCGTAATAGCTGATCGCCACCACCGAAAGACCCTCGACGGTTTCTTGCAATCGCAATTGCAATTCTGCCCGATCATCCATGCGTGCCAAAACCTGGTTGTTTTGCCGCGCCGTATACACATCTACCCGGGTTCGCAGCAGGTTTGCGGCCCGCTCGGCCCGTGTCGACAGGTCGCGCAGACGTTCCTGGGTTGAAATACAGGTCCGCATCGCCGGATCATAACGGCGCATCATAAATTCCGACAGCAATTGCCAGCCTTCAAACCGTTCTTCGCGTAGAACCGCAATACGTTGCGACACAATCTCGGAATAGGCCTTTGCCGCGCCAAACCGGAACGCGGTGCTCGAGGCGGTATTTTCAATCTCGGCTGACAGGCGCAGCAGGTTTTCCAACGTATCTGAATCCGCCATCTCGTCCAGGCTCATGCGTTGAAAAACATTTTCCAGCTCTTCTTCCAGCCGGCTTAGGGTTGCTTCGACTTTTCGCGCCATTGGAAAGGCCAGCATCGAGGCGCTTTTATAGGTTTCTATCTCCAGCAATCTTTGGGCGATACGCCCCAACCGGCGCGGTGTAATGCCGGTATTGGCAATAATCGCAAACCGCACATTGCCTTGCGGATCAATACGAAAATCACTGGCAACCACGGCCTCCCCGCCAACCACAAATGACGCGGCCATGCTTTCCTGAACAAACCACGGTCTGATTTTTTGGCCAATTTCCTTGGCGGAAACCTGTGAAAAATCAGCCTCCTCCATTCGGATCAAGACCGAGCTAAGCACCACCCCGGGCGCCTGCGCCAGCCATTTCTTCGGAAATTGCAAAAATGCCGACCCGTCAAACGGCATTTCGGCCACACCATCGGCAAACAATGTATAACTGACAAATTCCGAATGCATTTCCCATTTTAGATAACTGTTGCCCAAAGCCCCGGAAAAATGGTTGGCACCAGGGGCGGGGTGGGCTGTACCAAACAGGTCAAGCAACGCAATTAAATGGGCGCGATCTCTGCTTCGGTCACGTTTAGCTGCGTTCGAGGGCTGTTTAATAGCCAGATAGGCCGCGCGGCACGGGGCTTTTAATTGGGGGAACGGCCTAGCGTGAAGCTCGTTTGCAAGCTGAAAGCGCAACGGGTGATCGGCAATGGGTTTGCTTAACATCTTCTTTCCAGAAATAACCAATAAATATCCAAGAACTCAAACCGGTTTATTCTTCTACCCAGGCAATACGCGAGTCATAGCGCGGGCTGATTGCGATTTCATTTCGAAGAGTTTGAAATGAAATACCCAGATATGTTGTTATCGGCTGGAAAGGAACCGAAGATTCGACAAATATCAATATCTCCCCATCATACATGTTGGGGAGCGAGGCTATATCAATTTCTTCGTCAACCAATACCTCTGTTGCGGCCCCCGCAACCGCAGACCACTCAACTGTATAGCTGCCGGGATCCCCGGGAATGGTCGGGTCTATGGCAAATTGAATGCTGCTAATGCGCAAACCGTTGCCGGTGGTTCTGGGTAACATTCCGGTTTGCAGGTTTTGATACTCAGTAACGTTTGTCTCTGTAATTTCACTAGTTCGGGAAACGATATCTGCGATGGTAGAATTGGCAGTGCTTAGATTACTGCGTGCTTTGAACCCGTCAAAAAATACTATTGTGCCGAGCAGCCAGAACATCAAAAGCGGAAACCAGATAACAAATTCAACGGTGATCGAACCGCTGCTGTCATGCAATGCGTGTTTCAGTTTTTTCCAGAAATTGTGTATCATCGGCTTATGGCTCCCGCTTAAAGGCAGAAAAGGCTACCATGGCAAACCCGCCTCCGTTTAATTTTAGCCCAGCGCCGACACCCATGCCGGGCATCAGCGGATCAACCACAACACAGACCCGCACAAACATAACTTCACTCGCGGTACCGGAATTAAAACTTTCAACCGGTTCAATTTCGCCGGTCCGGTCAACACATTGGGTTGAGGTCTGCGGAATACCGCTATGCTCGTCCATCGGCACAAGTTCCATATGGATATTATCTATACAGTCACGCAAGATCGTGGCTCTTTCACACACCAGCTCTTTTAATCCATCATGGGTGGGGTTGGGGATTTTCCCCAACCGCAAATCCCGAATGGTCAGGCTTACGCTCCGGTCCAGCATCATCTGCCGGGTGGTTATCCAGCCCAGCTCAAAGGTTGAAAATACAATCCAGATCAACACCGGAAAGATAATAATAAACTCTACTGTTGCGGCACCAGCCGTAGCCCTGAGATATTTACTAAACCTGCGTATCATTTCGCCGCGCGCCATGATTAATCAACAAGCCTAAGTCTATTGATAGAATTGCCAATTTGGGTAAAT
>JALSGU010000138.1 GCA_026982575.1 Paracoccaceae bacterium
GGTTGCCACGAAAGTAATGCTGCTCTTGCTGATACTCGATTGTTGGCAAAATTTCAGTTGTGTCAAACTGCTCATCCTCGAATTCAAAACAATAGGAATAATCCTGCCATTCATTCAAGTTATAATAGGATGCAAAATCAGCTCCCAGATTAACCCCGGCGGTAAACGGAATAAGTGAAATGGTGGTCGTCGCAACCGTATCTTCGGTTAACATAAAATCAACAAAATCATTCGCGGCGGCGATAAGGCTTCTCATCTTGGCGCCACGCATGGAACCGGAATTATCCAGAACTAGCGAAATTTCAACCCTACTGCGGGAAACCTGGGCAGAGGCCGCGCCTGAAACTGTCAGGGAATTGATTCCGGCCAATTTCAAAAAGAACGTGTCAACCTCATAGGTTCCGGTAACCGAAATTCGACGCGAAAGCTCAGAAACCTCCGACACAACGTTAATATCGGGACTCCTGTGGGCGAGCAATGCGTTTGAACGTAGATAAGATTTGACCCGATCCTCTAGGAAAGCCTCTCGTTCAGCTTGGGTGCCACCCTCGTAATCGGAAACATAAAACGATGCCGAAGCAAGAACGCCCCTATCCAATGCATCTTGCAGTTCGGCGCGTTCGGATTCATGGTACATAAAATCAATGCCCATCCCCCCGCCAACAATCATGGTTAGAAACATAACCAAAACAAATGCGGAAATTGCGCCGCCTTCGTCGTCTAGATACCGTTTTGTCCTGAAAAATCGCATGTCGATCCCACAATGTTAAATTGGTTAATGCCAAATATGGCGATTGTGATTAATATTAATATTGGTCAAAAAACAATTTACCTTACACCGGTTAAATAAACTTTTCAATCGGCAACAAATATTTAATCAGAAACCACAATCAACAGGCCAAACTGCTCGCAAATCCAAGACCCAAGGCGTAAAAGGCAATAAAACCTGACAAATGGCAAGACTGGCACCAGTATTCAGCCTTGCTAAACTTAACGATCACGGTTCAGTGATCAACCAAGCCACACATAACTAGGCAAAAATCCGAATATACGATCCAGTTATGTTGCTAGAAACACACACAAACCCAACCGATTCGTTCTTGGTAAAAATAGCATTTATACTGTTAGTGGTTAACTGCGGCCAAATAACCGCTCGATATCGCTTAACGCCAGCTCAACATAGGTGGGGCGGCCGTGGTTGCACTGGCCGGAATGGGGGGTTGCCTCCATTTCGCGCAGCAATGCGTTCATTTCGGGTGCGCTCATGCGGCGCCCCGAACGGATAGAACCGTGGCAGGCCATACGGCTTAAAATCGCGTCGATCTTTTCTTTGACAAGCGCGCTGGTGCCGCTATCGGAAAGCTGGTCACAAATATCGGATATCAGGTTTTTACTGTTGATCTCGCCTAAAATCGCTGGCGTTTCGCGCACACAAATCGCTTGTTCGCCAAACCGGCCGATCACCAATCCCAGATTTGCCAGATCGGCAGAAATCTCCATCAGGCGGGTGTGGTCATGTTCGGACAGTTCGACAATTTCAGGAATCAACAATACCTGCGATGCCACGCCTTTGTCTTGCATCTGTTTTTTCAGCCGCTCGTATACCAGCCGTTCATGGGCAGCATGTTGATCAATAATAACCATGCCCGAACCGGTTTGCGCGATGATATAATTTTCATGCAATTGCGCCCGTGCCGCACCCAATGGCAGGTTGGTCGGGTCGTTTTGATCGGGGTCGGGCATGGGTTCCACCCGCCCTGATTGCCAGGTATCCGCCTCGGCAAACCCGCCGCTTGCAACCGGCGGCGGCACATAATGCCGGTTTTGACCGGTGTTTTGATATTGATAAACCGGTGCTTCGGGGCGCATCGCATTCAGGGTTTCCTGCCCGACCGTGCCCGATGCACGATGCCCCGAACCGGCCAGTGCCTGGCGCAACCCCGAAACAATCAGCCCCCGCGCCAAAGCCGGTTCGCGAAACCGCACCTCGGCCTTGGCGGGGTGAACATTGACATCAACCTGTTCGGGATCACAGGACAAAAACAAGGCCGCCGCCGGATGGCGATCACGGCTTAAAAAATCCGAATAGGCGGCACGCAGCGCCCCGTAAAACTGTTTGTCGCGCACCGGACGGCCATTAACAAAAAAGAATTGTGACACGGCAGCACCGCGCGAATAAGTCGGCAAAGCCGCAAAGCCCGACAATAATATACCGCCGCGTTCAGCGTTGATTTCAATGGCATTATCGGTGAAATCAGCCCCCAGAATGCCGCGCAACCGCGCGCGCAAGGCTGTCAGGAAATCGCCTGTTTCAGGGTCGGCACGAAACACCACCCGCCCTGCCCCGCCTTTGGTCAGGTCTCGCAGCACAAACCCGACATCCGGTGCGGCCATGGCCAACCGTTTTACCACATCGTTAATGGCTGATGCCTCGGCGCGTTCGGTTCGCAGAAATTTCAACCGTGCGGGGGTGGCATGAAACAGATCACGCAGCTCAACCACCGTGCCCTTCGCCAACGCCGCCGGTTGCACCGGATCGATCTTGCCACCATTAACAAAAATTGCCGCTGCCGAATCAGCACCCGCAAACCGCGAGGTTATCCGCAACCGCCCCACCGCACCCAAGGAGGGCAACGCCTCGCCGCGAAATCCAAAGGAATGGATGTTAAGCAAATCGGAACCGTCAATTTTAGAGGTCGCGTGGCGGGTCAAAGCCAGCGGCAATTCTTCGGCTGGAATGCCGGTGCCATCATCAATGACACGGATCAGGGTTTTGCCGCCGTCACTGTAACAAATCTCGATCCGCAAAGCCCCCGCATCCAGCGCGTTTTCCACCAGTTCCTTGATGGCCGATGCGGGGCGCTCCACGACTTCGCCGGCCGCAATTCGATTGGCGGCGGCATCGTCCAATTGCCGAATAGGCTGGCGATCTGTCATCATATTGGGGTTTTGGGTGTTCATACCGCTAAACCTAGCAGGCCCAACCCGATTCTAAAACCCTTCGGGTTGGCCAACAATCACAAATACCAGCTCTTCAGGCAGGAATATTTTTGCGGCCACACGGTTCATTTCTTCCAGCGATACCGCGCGGACCTGATCATTGCGGGTTTGCGGGTAATCAATTGGCAGATTGGCGACCTGTAATCCGGTGATAATACCGGCAATTGCGCTATTGCCTTCAAATCGCAGCGGATAAGCGCCGGTTAAATACCGCACCGCTACATCCAGTTCTTCCCGGGTGATGCCGAATTCAGCCATTTTGGCCCATTCGGCCTTGACCAGATCAACCGCCTCGCCCATGCTTTCATTGCTGCTGGAGAACTGCCCCAGATAGGTTGCAGCATGGCGGTAGGGCAGCAAAAATGATGAAATACCATAGGTCAGCCCGCGTTTTTCACGCAGCTCCACGTTCAGACGCGCGGTCGATACCCGCCCGCCCATAATGTGATTAAGCACAAAAGCTGTCAGAAAATCGGGGTCATCCCGTGCCAGGCCCCGATGGCCGAATATGGCCACCGATTGCGGGGTATCCAGATCAATCACGGTCACCCCCGCAGAGGTCAGAACCTCAAAGTCCGCTACGTTTCCATCGCTGGATTGTGGCAGATCTGACAGTAGATTATCCAGTAAAACACCCAGTTCATCAGGGGTAATCGCCCCGACCACACCAACTACCAGCCGGTCTTTGGTCATGCTGCGTTGATGGGCAACACGCATATCGTCGGGTGTTAGGGCCGCCACGGTTTCAAGCGTGCCGTCACGGTCGCGCCCATAAGGGTGATCACCGTAAATCAGCTGGTTAAACGCCATACCCGCCAGCGAATTCGGGTCATTTGCGCTGGACCGGATGTTGGAGTTGACCTGCCCGCGCACCCGCTCAAGGGCTATTTCATCAAAATTGGGTGATACCAGTGCCAGACGCAGCAAATCCACGCTTTTATCCAGATCGCTTTTCAGCATCGAGGCCGTAACCGTCACGCTGTCGCGCCCCGCCTGAAAGCTGAACCGCGCGCCCAGATCATCCGTAGCCTCCAGAAACCCCGAGGCATCCAGCCCGCCGGCGCCTTCTTCCAGCAGGCCCATCATCAAATTTGTCGCCCCCTGTTTTTCAGCCGGGTCCAGCGATGCGCCACCCTGAAAGCTTAAGGATATAGACACAATCGGAATGCTTTGTTCCTCTACAAACCAGGCGGTGATGCCCCCGGGCGAGGTGACCTCGATGATTTTGGTTTCAGCCGCCAGCCCGCCAGAAAAAACCGCCCAGAAGGCAAGGATAAAAAACTGTTTCATTGCGTGGCCTCCGGTCCGGTCAGATACCCTGTGACCGATGCATTGATATCAAACAATTCCTGTGCGGCTGCCAGAATATCCGCAGCCGTGACTGCTTGCAGCGCTTGGGGCCACGCCTCAACATCCGCAAGGGTCAACCCCGAGGTCAGGGCCGCGCCATACCGTCTTGCCAGCCCGCTCTGGCTGTCCATTGCGTAAATCTGGCTGGCCAGTATCTGGCGTTTGCTGCGCGCCAGCCTTTCCGGTTCAACCCCGTTTTCCAGCAGGTATTCAAGGGTTGCATCCATGCGGGCCTCGGCCTGTTCCAGCGTAATATCGGGTTTCGGCACCACATAAATGCCAAAGCTGTCAGGATCATAAGACCGGCTGTTGTAAAATGCGCCGGTGGCCAGCGCGATGCCTTCATCCAATTGTAATCGCCGCCCCATCAAGGACGAAATACCGCTGCCCCCCAAAAGATCCGCCAGCAAAGCCAGCGCCGCCGCCTGTTGCTGGTTGCCGCTTTGACGGTTCGGGGCCAGATAAGTGCGGATCACATAAGGGGTGGCGACCCGGTCATCCCGATACACCAACCGGCGCGGCGCGGTTTGCGGGGGTTCCTGTGGGCGGACCCGCACCGTGATGCCGTCGGATGCTGCAATCGGCCCGTAATATTGTTTGGCCAGCTCATATACCCGGGCCGGATCAACATCGCCGGCCACCACCAATATGGCGTTATTGGGCGCATAATACAGCGCATAAAAATCCAGCGCGTCTTGCAAGGTCAGGGCGCTTACCTCGTGTTTCCAGCCAATTACCGGCGTGCCGTAGGGATGATTTAGAAACAATGCCGCATTGCGCTGTTCGGTAAATAACGATCCGGGATCGCTTTCGGTGCGTAATGCCCGTTCTTCCAGCACGACATCCCGTTCGGTCAGCATGGCCCCATCATCAAGGATCAGACCACGCATCCGGTCGGATTCCATTTCCATCATCAGCGGCAACCGGTCAACCGCGATATGCTGGAAATAGGCAGTATAATCCTGTGAGGTAAAGGCATTGTCATTGCCGCCATTGGCCTCGATAATTTGCTGGAAGGTGCCATCGGGAAAGGCCTCGGTGCCCTTGAACATCAAATGCTCCAGAAAATGGGCAATGCCGGATTTACCCGCCGGTTCATCCGCAGCCCCGACCCGATACCAGACCATATGGGTTACAGTCGGGGCGCGGTGATCTTCGATCACCACGATTTCCATGCCGTTATCCAGCGTATAGGTTGTGATCGGAACTTCTTGGGCGGCCAGCGGGTTGGCGACAAAAATCAGCGCAGCAACGGTAAATTTCAACAAACGGTCCAACGGGGTTCTCCGGCGTTAGTTAATAGGTTTGGTATGCAAGAATAGATTCAATTTGCCAACAGACAAGCGATGATACGCTATTGTGAACAAGGATCAGGGTTTCTTTTTATCGTCCAGAAACAAAATCAACCCGAAAAGCCCCAGAAAAATAGTAGCATCCGCGACATTAAAGGAAAACGGATTTCTAAAACCACAACAGGACATATTCAGAAAATCGGCAACCGCACCGTAAATAAAGCGGTCAAAAACATTGCCCAGCGCGCCGCCGACAACCAGACCGGCCGAAACCGGGACTTTCCAGCCTTTGGCATTGCGCGCCCAATATACCACTACCAGCGAAATCCCCAGCGCAATGGTGATCAATATCCAGCGCGTGGCCTCTCCTCCTGATCCGAAAAGGCCGAAATTTATCCCGTCATTCCACGCCATACGCAGATTTAGAAAGGGCGGAAAAACATCGATCGCATAAACATCCCGCAGGTTCATCCATTCCACCACCCAGAATTTGGTAATCCGGTCCAGGATAAAGACAATGGCGGCGGTTGAAAAAATTTTAATGAACGGCAAAATGATACTCCGGTATCTGGGTTTAGCCTGTTTTAGATTATCGACCTTTATTGAGCAAGCGCAGCGTCTTTGGGCTAGGCCTGTTTTTGCCCGCCGCCCAGAATTGTTTGTTGGTAACTTTGTGAAAAACATGCCACAAATAAGGTTTAGTTAATTGATTCCCCGATCCGGAGTAATTCCCCATGCCAAGACCGTTTTCAGGTGCCATGATTTTAATGCTGACACTGACTGGGGGGCTGCACGCACAGGTTATGGAATCGCCTGATACAATGGTGATTGTCGATGTATCCAATTCAATGTGGGGGCAAATCGACGGCGTTTCAAAAATGGAGATCGCACGGGCGGGAATCAACGGCCTGATCGGTGATCTGAACACCGATTCCAATTTTGGCCTGATTGCTTATGGCCATCGCCGCACCAGCGATTGTGGTGATATCGAGGTGCTTTTGCCCGTGGCTCCGCTGGACAGCGCAGCATTTTCTACGGCTATAAACCGCTTGCAACCCCGTGGCCGCACCCCGCTGACCGCAGCGGTTGAACTGGCGGCAGAAACACTGGATTCACCCAACCGCTCGGCGCGCATCATTGTGTTGACTGACGGTTTGGAAAGCTGCAATGCAGACCCTTGTGCGCTGGCCACCGCATTAGAAGCATCGGGGCTTGATTTTACCACCCATGTAATCGGATTTGGCGTTTCGGGAATTGATGACCAAAGCCAGATAAGCTGTCTGGCTGAAAATACCGGCGGCGTTTATCTGACCGCCGATACCGCGGACGAGCTTAGCTCGGCGCTTGCATTCATGGCCATGCCTATGGCTGCGGCCCAACTGACATTGCGCGCGATTGACGGGAAAGGCAATGTCATTGAAAACACCGCCATCGAATGGTCGATTTTCAACCTGTCCGATCAGGAAATGTGGCTAAGGGACGAAATCGCCAGTTCAGTCAGCAAGGAATATCAGGCAGGCAGCTATCGTGCCACCGCGCGGCTGGGCAACCAGACCATCACGCTGGATTTTGAATTTGACGGCGCAGAAGATGCGGTTTTCGATCTGGTATTTACAAGCGCGGATTCCCTGGCCGAAACGATCGAATCCCCTGAACCTCCGGTTTCACAAACCACCCCTGCCAGCTTTGACAACGGGGTTCTGGTTGATGCCCCCAACAACAGACAACCGGGTGAATCCGTCGAGGTTATTTGGGATGGTCCCAGCAATTCCGGCGATTATATCGCTATTGCCGCGCCCGGTGACGCAATCACACAGTTTTCCGCTTATACCCGCACCAACGCCGGAAACCCTGCTGTTTTAACCGCGCCGGATAGTCAGGGCATTTACGAAATCCGCTATATTTCGCCCACCACGGGCGAGGTTCTGGCAACCGATATTATCGTTATTGGTGACATCGAAATCACCTTTGCAATTCCCGATGACATCAGAACCGAAAGCGGTTTTTCGGTGACATGGGAAGGGCCGGTTTTTGCAGGTGACCAGTTGGTTTTCCAGACCACAGACGGGGATATAATCGCCACAACTGATGCCACAGACACAAAAACCGCCATATTTTCTGCCCCCGAAACCGCTGGAAATTTTGAAATTCTGTATCAAAACAGCGCAGGAGAAACGCTGCAAACCGCTGAAATCCCGATTGCCTTTGCTGCGTCTATTGTCGCCCAAACCGAAGCCGTCGCCGGATCTGACATTCTGATCGGCTGGACCGGACCCAACAAAAACGGCGATACGGTCACCATCGTGCCTGAAAATGCCGATAGCAATATTATCAATAATTCTGGCCTGACCCGTGATGGTAGCCAGCTGAAGATCACCACGCCCGATATTCCCGGAACCTTTGAAATCAGATACCTGCTGGGTGAAAACCTGACGGTGATTGCCCGCCAAACGCTGACCCTGACCGCGCCGGAAGTTACGATCGAAGCTGCGCCGGAATCAACCCCCGGGGCTTTGGTTGCCGTGCATTGGCAAGGGCCGAACAACCAGAATGACTATTTGACCATTGTGCCGCAAAACGCCGCCGAGGGCGCCAGCGACAGCTTTTATTTTGCCCGTCAAGGCAGCCCGATTACGGTTGAACTGCCCGATACCACCGGCGAATTCGAAATCCGGTATATGACCGGACAATCGGGGCTGATCCTTGCCCGCGCGCCCATCAGCATTAACCACGAACCCACGATTATGACCGCTGACGAAACCGCCATTGCGGGCAGCGTTATTATGGTTGGCTGGCTGGGACCACATACCCCGGATGACATCATCACCATTGTGCCGGTTGGTACTGCCGACGATGTTTTGGGCAATTTTTCCTATACCCGAGAAGGTTCCGAAGTCGGGGTGATTTCCAAAAGCTTTATTGGTGACTACGAGCTGCGCTATATTTCCGGTGCCACTGCCGAAGTTCTGGCCACCCTGCCTCTCACCCTTATAGCACCCCCTGTTGCCCTGCTGGCCAATGACACGGCCGTGGCAGGCGGAGTTATAAGTGTTGAATGGGACGGCCCCGATTTTGAGGATGATTATATTACCATTGTGCCCGTTGATGCCGATGAGGGCGAATTTGGTAATTATACCTATACCCGCAACGGCTCTCCGCTTGATCTGATCACCAAAGATCTGGCCGGTGATTATGAAATCCGCTATGTCTCGGGGGTATCCCGCGAAACACTGGCGCGGGTTGCCATGATATTGACCGAACCGGAATCAAGCCTTGAAACTGTGGCAAACGCCGTTGCCGGATCGGAAATTACCGTTGAGTGGACCGGGCCGGATCATCAGAATGATCTGATTACCGTTGTCACAGCAGATACACCCGCTGGCGAATTTGGCAATTTTGTCTTTACCACTCGCGGGGCGGATCTGTCGGTTTTAACGCCGGATATTCCGGGGGAATACGAGGTCCGGTATCTTTCGGGGCAATCTTATAAAACCCTTGCCAGCCATCCGCTAACCCTGACAGCGCCAGACATCACCATCGATGCATGGCCGGTCGGGTCTGTTGGCACCAACCTGGAGGTCATCTGGACCGGCCCTTCAAACAAAAACGATTTTCTAACAGTTGTGCCGGTTGGTGCGCCCGAAACCGCGCTTGGGGCCTATCAATATACCCGCAAAGGCAACCCGCTGGAATTGATGTTGCCTGACAGCGCCGGTGCTTATGAAATCCGCTATGTGTCGGGGCAGTCAATGCGCGCCTTACAATCATTGCCACTGACGATAATCGAGCAATAGATCAAAACGGGCAATCCACGCTAAAGCGCACCCGCCGCCCATCACTTGGGTGGTGGAATTCCAGCATCTCTGCGTGCAGGCACAATCGGTCGCGCGCTGCCAGTGCTGCGCCTTTGGCATAGAACCTGTCGCCCAGAATGGGGTGGCCAATGGCCAGCATATGCACCCTTAACTGATGGCTGCGCCCCGTGGTCGGGGTTAGGCGAACCCGCGCAAAATCTGCCTCGCGGTCTATAACCTGCCAATCGGTATGGGCCGATTTACCCCGTTCATGGTCCACCATCTGCAAGGGCCGGTTGGGCCAATCCACAATCAACGGCAGATCAACCGAGCCAGTATCCGCAGGCTGCCCCCAGACCAGCGCCTGATAAGATTTATCGACTTTGCGGCGTTCAAACTGCAAGCCAATATGGCGTTGCGCGGCGGGGTTCATGGCAAAAATCATCAGGCCCGAGGTTGCCATATCCAGCCGGTGCACCTGAAGCGATGTTGGAAACGCGGCCCGGGCGCGATGGGACAAGCAATCTTTGTGTTCAACGGGCCGCCCCGGCACCGACAGTAAATCATGGGGTTTGTTGAGGAGCAAAATATCATCGTCAACATGGATAACATCCAGCGGCACATCGGGCGGCGCATAGACAAAATTACCGATCATCGCAGGGCTTTCAGCAGGCCCTTGGTGGACCCGTCTTTGCCTGATGCATCTGCGCCCTTAACCAGCGGCAACAGGTCTGTGGCCATTTCCTTGCCCAGTTCCACCCCCCATTGATCAAAACTGTTAAGGCCCCAGATCACGCCCTCGACAAACACCCGATGTTCATAAAGCGCGATGATCTTCCCCAAAACAAACGGGGTCAGCTTGGGGTAGGCAATGGTGATAGATGGCCGATTTCCCGGAAATTGGCGGTGTGGGTCTTTGTGTTCGCGGCCCAGCATCAAGGCCTCGGATTGGGCCAGACAATTGGCTTTTAGCAGGTCATGCTGGTGTTTCAGATGCGGTTCATGGCCTTTGGCGGCAATCAGGAACTCACACGGCGTGATATTGGTGCCTTGATGCAAAAGCTGATAAAACGCGTGTTGACCATTGGTGCCTGCTTCGCCCCAGACAATCGGGCCGGATGGCATGCCAAGCGGTTTGCCATATCTATCAACCCGTTTGCCGTTGCTCTCCATATCCAATTGCTGCAAATAAGCCGGCAGGCGGTTCAGGCGCTGGTCATAGGGCAGCACTGCACGGGTGGCGTAATCACATATATTGCGATGCCAGATGCCAGTCAGGGCCAGCATTACCGGCATGTTTTGCGCCAATGGTTTGTTGCGAAAATGCTGGTCCATGGCATAGCCACCATCCAGAAATTCACCAAATTTCTGCGCCCCGATTGCCAGCATAATCGACAGGCCTATTGGTCCCCATAAGGAATACCGCCCGCCAACCCAGTCAGCAAACCCGAACACCCGTTCCGCTGGAATGCCGAATGCGGCGGTTTTTTCCAGCGCACTTGAAACCGCCACCATATTGCGGTTGGCATGGTTGCCCAGCCAGCCCCGCGCGGTGGCAGCATTGGTTATGGTTTCAATGGTGGTAAAGGTTTTTGATGCCACAATCACCAGCGTTGTAGCAGGGTTAAGCCCCTTTAGCGTATCGGCAATATGCGCGCCATCTATGTTGGAAACAAAATGCACGCGTGGGCCGGTATGATAGGGTGCCAGCGCCAGCACCGCCATATGCGGGCCAAGGTCAGACCCGCCAATGCCGATATTGATTACATCGGTGATTTGGCCTGCACGGATTTTATCGGTAAATACCGCCATACGGGCAAGGGTTTCTTGCACCCCGGGCTGGGTCGGATTATCGGAGCGATCCCGCAAGGCAGTGTGCAGCACGGCGCGGTTTTCGGTTGTGTTGATATGTTCGCCGTTAAACATGGCCTCGCGCATGGTTTCCACACCTGCCTCGTCGGCCAGTTGCAGCAGCAATTTACGCGCACCCGTATCAATATTGGTTTTGGAATAATCCAGCAGCATATCGCCTTGATGGATGCCAAAATCATCAAACCGATCCCCATCAAACAAATCCACAATCCGGCGTTCCGAACTGGTTGCGCGGTTTGACATCAGCATGCGCCAGATCATATCCATATTATTGCCCCAACCGGCTGGCCTCGGCCGCCAATGTTTCAATGCCTGCCCAGTCGCCAGC
>JALSGU010000139.1 GCA_026982575.1 Paracoccaceae bacterium
CCGGCATGGTTTTGTCATAGCCCGCGCGAATAACGGCGGCGATATTGGGCCGCACCATCGCCATATTGTTTTTCTCGATAATCCCGATCGGCGATTTCAGCAAAAACGCATCCTCGGACCACAGCAAAATTGATCGCGTCATCTGGTCGGTCGCCAGCGCTTGCACCGAAAGTTGCATCATATCCGCATCCGCCTTGATCAGCAGAATACACATCTTTATGCCGCCCTGTTCATCAAACGCAAAATGGCGATATTGATTTGCACCCGCGCGTTTCAGCTGTTTCACCAGTTTATCAAGGCCGGGCATCATGCGGTCAAGGTTTGGCACCTCGGCAATCTCATCCCAATCGTTGCAGAAAAATACTAGGAAATTGGCGCCCAGCTCAGGGTCGATCTCGGCGATTTTCATATTGGCAATGCTGGCAACGCTGGAAAACGCTGCATGGATGGATTTCAGGGATTCATCATCCGTGCCAAACACCACCGGCGCAATCTCGCGCCCCCAGCGGGCGAACCGATAGGTATCATCATGGGTAAAAAGTGAGGCGATTTGGTCCTCGTTAAACCCTGCATCAAGGCCGGTTTCAGTCATATCATTCTCCAAACAGGGTGTCATTTTTGGGGGCGGTCAGCCCCAGATGGGTCCATGCCTTATGCGCCAATTGCCGACCACGCGGGGTTCGCATGATCAAGCCTTGTTGCAACAGGAACGGTTCGATGACTTCTTCAATAGCATCCCGCGCCTCGGAAAGGGCTGCGGCAATTGTTTCCACCCCGACGGGGCCACCATTGTAATTTTCGGCCAGCAATTTCAGGTATCGGCGGTCGGCACCATCTAGCCCGAGGTTATCAACCCCCAGCCGTGTCAGCGCCATATCAGCAATTTCCTTGGTGACCTTGCCGTTGCCCTCAACGATCGCAAAATCCACCACACGGCGCAGCAATCGCCCCGCCACGCGCGGTGTGCCCCGCGCGCGCCGCGCAATTTCCATGGCGCCATCCGGTGTGGCATCAGCACTCATCAGGCGCGAGGCCCGTTCAACAATTTTTACCAATTCAGGCACATTATAAAATTCCAACCGTGTCGGAATGCCGAACCTGTCACGCAATGGCGTGGTCAGCAGCCCCAGCCGTGTGGTGGCCCCGACCAGCGTAAAGGGCTGCAAATCAATGCGAACCGTGCGCGCGGCTGGCCCTTCGCCGATCACCAGATCCAGCTCAAAATCCTCTAGCGCGGGATATAGAATTTCCTCAACAGCCGGATTCATGCGGTGGATTTCATCAATGAACAACACATCGCGTTCATCAAGGTTGGTTAATATCGCCGCCAGATCACCGGCTTTGGCCAGCACCGGCCCACTTGTCATGCGAAAATTAACCCCTAATTCGCGGCTGATAATCTGTGCAAGCGTGGTTTTGCCCAGCCCGGGGGGACCGTAAAACAACGTATGATCCATGGCCTGGCCGCGCCGCTTGGCGCTTTCGATAAATACCGCCAGATTGGCGCGGGCCTCGCGTTGGCCGATGAATTCATCCAGCACTTGCGGGCGCAAAGCGCGGTCAGCATCTGCGGGCTGTTCTTCGGGGCGTAAATCTTTTTCAGGTTCTAGCATAGTGTGCCTCGACATAGGATAGCGTCCGGACCTAAGGGATCGAACAAAAAGGGGTTTTCAATCATACTTTCAATCCAGATTTTCGAATATGCAGCCGGTCCATCCAGCTATGTTCAATGGTGATAACATCCCGCTCACCCCTTCGGCGCCAACAGTCGCAATGCAGCGCGGATCAGCTCACTTGCGTCACCCTCACCCACCTGCGCAATCGCGCTGGCGGCGTCGCCCTGTCCGTATCCCAGATTTACCAGTGCCGATAATGCATCGGCCTGCGCGCTGCCATTGTTGCTATTGTCTATCACCGTGTCCTGTTCGGGCGGCGGCGTGCCTGCATCTGCATTCAGCGCCACGGCCGCCCGTGGTGTGTTGCCGCCCATCGCCATCATTTTGGCCGCTTTGTCTTTCAGTTCCAACACCACACGTTGCGCCAGTTTTGGCCCCACACCGGGCGCGGCTTTGATCGCGGCCTGATCACCCAATGTGATGGCGCGGCTAACCGCATCAGCCCCCAATGTGCCCATAATCGCCAATGCCGCCTTGGCGCCAACCCCTTGCACCGACACCAGCAACCGGTGCCATTCACGTTCGATCATGGTGGGGAAACCGAATAATTGCAGGTTGTCCTCACGCACCAGAAGTTCTGTAAAAATCGCCACCGGCGCGCCGATATCGGGCATGGCGGCCAAGGTGCGGGCCGAGCAAAATACCTCATAGCCAACCCCGCCGGTGTCAACCAACACATAACCCTCGCCAATATAATCCAGCCGTCCTGAAATTTTTCCGATCATGCGCTTGCCTTTGCTATGGCGGCTTCCAGCCGTCCGGCAAACCGTGCATGATGCGTGTGACACAGCGCAATCGCCAAAGCATCCGCCGCGTCGGCATTGGCAATATTCACCCCCGGTAATTGCATCCGCACCATATGTTCCACCTGTTTTTTATCCGCATGGCCCACGCCGACCACCACCTTTTTTACCGCATTGGGCGCATATTCGGCCACATCCAGCCCCGCCATGGCCGGCACCAGCAAACATATGCCCCGCGCCTGCCCCAGCTTTAGCGTGCCGGCCGCGTCTTTGTTGACAAACGTATTTTCCACCGCCGCGGTATCGGGCGCAAATTTGATCATCACAGCGGTAAGTTCGCGGTAAAGCACCAGCAAACGCGTGGCCAGATCCCCCGCCCCCGAGGCACAAACCCCGTTGCCAACATGGGTAATTTTGCTGCCATTGGCATCCACAACCCCCCAACCGGTGCGCCTTAACCCCGGATCAATTCCGATTATTCGCATATTTACTGCCCTTTATTGCCCTGCCACCAGCCCTAG
>JALSGU010000140.1 GCA_026982575.1 Paracoccaceae bacterium
GCGGATGATTTGAAAAAAATCAGCGGTGTTGGCCCGAAACTTGAAGGTGTTTTGAACGAGATCGGTGTTTATCATTTCTCGCAAATCGCTGAATGGGGCGCTGCGGAAATTGAATATATGGACGACCGTCTATCCTTCAAAGGCCGTATCGAGCGCGACGACTGGATCAAGCAAGCTGGCGAGTTCGCCAAAGCTGCGAAATAAGGAGAGAACACAATGGCACATAAAAAAGCAGGTGGTTCATCCCGCAACGGTCGCGATTCAGCTGGTCGTCGTTTAGGCGTTAAAAAATACGGTGGCGAACTGGTAATCGGTGGCAATATCATCGTGCGTCAGCGTGGCACCAAATTTTACCCGGGCAACAATGTTGGCATGGGCAAAGACCACACGATTTTCGCAACTGCCGAGGGCAATGTGAAATTCCACAAAGGTCTCAAAGGCCGCACATTTATTTCGGTTCTGCCACTGGCGGAGGCCGCTGAATAGCTGAAACCGGATATTTGTAAAATATAGGGGGATCGGCTGAAAGGCCGGTCCCTTTCTCGTTTCTGGGGCCGGTATACGGGGCATTGCATTTGGTGATGTCCGTCTCGGAAAAGGAGAGAGAAAATGACGATTACCGCAAAAGACCTGATGGACATGGGGTTTGATCAGGGCGCTGAACTTGGCCAAGCGCTTAACCATGTGAATGATCAGGCGCTAAGCGGAGATGCGCTGCGCGATTGGGTTAAGGCGAATAAGCCTGCGCCAAAATTGCCGCTGCAAGATGCTGTGGAATATCAGTTTAATCTGGTTGCTGAAAATACGGCAGAGGAAGACAACATAGCCAAAGTGCGTGAAACCATGGATGTGGTGATGCAAACACCAACCGTGCGTGCAGGCGCAATTATGCCCGATGCCTGCCCCGCGGGGCCGGTTGGCACCATTCCTGTGGGCGGGGTTGTTGTGGCTGAAAACGCCATCCATCCCGGCATGCATTCGGCTGATATTTGCTGTTCGGTCATGGTGTCGGAATTCAAGGATTCCGATCCTGCTGCGGTGTTGGATGCTGTGCATAAAACCACCCATTTTGGCCCCGGCGGGCGGCCAAACGGCCAGCGTTTTACGCTGTCGCCACGGCTTTATGATGCGTTTCGCGACAACATGTTTTTGAACGATAAAAAAATCCTTCAGGCCGCACAAGAACATCTGGGCACGCAAGGCGATGGCAACCATTTTGCCTATGTCGGTGTGTCAAAGGCCAATGGCACCACCTGTCTGGTAACCCATCATGGGTCGCGCGGGCCGGGGGCGGGGCTTTATAAGCTGGGCATGCGGGTGGCGGAAAAATTCCGCCGTAAACTGTCGCCCAAAACGCTGAAACAAAACGCATGGATTCCCTTTGATACGGAGGAAGGCGCGGGCTATTGGGATGCGCTGCAACTGATCCGGAAATGGACCAAAGCCAACCATAATGCGCTGCATCAAGCCACGCTGGAAGGCGTTAAGGGGCAGCTGGTTGAACGGTTCTGGAACGAGCATAATTTTGTGTTTCGCAAGGATAACCTGTTCTACCATGCCAAAGGTGCCACGCCGATCGATGCGGATTTCATGCCGGATTCAAACGGTATCCAGATTGTGCCGATGAACATGGCCGAGCCGATCCTGTTGATTCGTGGCGAAACCAACGGGCGCAATATCGGGTTTGCACCGCACGGGGCAGGGCGCAATTATTCGCGCTCGGCCCATAAGCGGGCCAAGGCAGGGCAGACGGATGCGGCTATTTTTGCGCAGGAAACAGCCCATATCGACGCGCGTTTCTATGCAGACCGGATCGATATTTCCGAGCTGCCAAGCGCTTATAAGCCTGCCAAAACCGTACGGGCGCAAATGGCGCAGTTTGATCTGGCCGAGGTGGTGGATGAAATCATGCCCCATGGCTGTATCATGGCCGGTGATTGGGAATATGACGCGCCGTGGAAGGTGAAAGCCCGCGCCAAACATGCAAAGCGTGCCCCCTGACGGGGCACGTTGACCGGCATCGTGTGATGCACCCGTAGCGGCATGGAAATACGAGCCGGATTTGAAACAGGTGGCTTGAGGCTTTGCAGCCAGTGTTGTATCGCAAGTTGATCAAAGGACAAAATTATGAAATTTCTCGACCTCACCAAAGTATACATCCGTTCCGGTTCCGGCGGCAAAGGCTGCACCAGCTTTCGCCGTGAGGCCTATGTCGAATTCGGCGGGCCGGATGGCGGCGACGGGGGCAATGGCGGGTTTGTGTGGGTAGAGGCCGTGACCGGCCTGAACACCCTGATTGATTTTCGCTATCAGCAACATTTCTTTGCCAATAACGGCCAAGCCGGTATGGGGCGGCAAATGTCGGGTGCCAACGGCGATGATATTACCTTGCGGGTGCCGGTTGGCACCGAAATTCTGGACGAAGATCAGGAAACCGTGCTGGCCGACCTGACGGTCGAGGGCCAACGGGTGATGCTGGCCCAAGGTGGCAATGGCGGCTTTGGCAACTTGCATTTCAAAACATCGGTAAACCAGGCGCCGCGCCGTGCCAACCCTGGCCAGGACGGGGTTGAACGCACCATTTGGTTGCGTCTGAAACTGATCGCCGATTGCGGATTGCTGGGCATGCCCAATGCCGGAAAAAGCACGTTTCTGGCCGCCACATCCAATGCACGGCCCAAGATTGCCGATTATCCGTTTACTACGCTGCATCCCAATTTGGGGGTTGTGGGCATTGATAATGCCGAAATGGTAATTGCCGATATCCCCGGCCTGATCGAGGGCGCATCCGAGGGCACCGGCCTTGGCCACAGGTTTTTGGGCCATGTCGAACGCTGCTCGGTTTTGTTACATCTGGTTGATGGCACGTCGTCGGACGTAGCGCAGGATTATGTGGTTATTTCCACCGAGCTGGAAAAATATGCCGCTGATCTGGCCAAACGGCCCCGCATTGTGGTGCTGAATAAAATTGACGCGCTGGACGATGATGAACGGGCTGAAAAGCTGGCGGCGCTAAAATCGGTTGCCGGTGACAAGGTTTTCCAGATGTCGGGCGTTAGCTTTGAGGGCGTGCAGGATGTTTTGCGGGCGTTACGGGCGGTGATTATTGCTGCCAAACACGCTGAGGAAAGCGAGGCAGAGGAGCCGGTGGCATGGCGGCCCTAGATTCAGCAGATTTGATAAAATCGGCCCGAAAGGTCGTTATTAAAATCGGATCCGCCTTGTTGGTGCAAGACGGTGCGCTGCGGGTTAACTGGTTACGGGGTTTGGCCGATGATGTTGCCGCGCTGAAATCGCAGGGCAAGGATGTGGTGCTGGTGTCTAGCGGCTCGATCGCTTTGGGGCGGGTTATGCTGGGGCTTGGTGCGGGGGTGCTGACGCTGGATAAATCACAAGCCGCCGCCGCCGTAGGGCAGATTAATCTGGCGCGGGCGTATCAGGATATTTTACAGCCGCTTGACATCAAGGCCGCGCAGGTATTGCTGACATTGGAAGACAGCCGGAACCGGCGGCGATACCTGAACACAAGGGCTACATTGAACGCATTGCTGGGCATGGGGGTTGTGGCGATTGTCAATGAAAACGACACGGTGGCCACCGACGAAATCCGCTATGGCGATAATGACCGGCTGGCGGCGCAGGTGGCATCGCTTATCGGGGCGGATGTGTTGTTGTTATTGTCGGATGTTGACGGGCTTTATTCCGGCAATCCGCGTGATGGCAACGCTGTGCAGCACTTTCCGATTATCACTGAAATTACGCCAAAAATCGAAGCAATGGCAGGTGGTGCTGGCAGCGCCGGTGCATCGGGGGGCATGAAAACCAAACTGATGGCTGCAAAAATAGCCATGAATGCCGGTTGTGCCATGGTGATTTGTGAAGGCGTGGAAAAACCGGTGCAGGCGTTGATAGACGGGGGGAAATGTACTTGGTTTATATCCGGTGCATCGCCCTCACAGGCGCGCAAACGCTGGATTTTGGCAATGAAACCTGTGGGTGTGCTTATCATAGACGCGGGCGCGGTTGCGGCATTGGGGCGCGGCAAATCATTGCTTTTTGCGGGGGTGCTGGCGGTTGAAGGCATGTTCGAACGCGGTGATCCGGTAGATATTCGGGCTGAAAACGGTGATAATATTGCCAAAGGCATGGTAGGCTATAGCCATGTCGAGGCGCAAAAACTGATCGGCTGTCAAAGCAGCGAAATAGCGCAGCGCCTTGGTTATCCGGGCCGTGCGGCGCTGGTGCATCGTGACGATATGGCGATTTAAGGGGGAATGATGGATATCAAGGCAGAAATGCAGAAAATCGGCCAGGCCGCCAAAGCCGCAAGCGTTGAATTGGCCTTTGCCAGTTCGGCGCAAAAAGAATTGGCGCTAAATGCGGCTGCGGATGCGGTATGGGAACAGCGCGATGTGATTATTGCCGCCAATGCCAAAGACATGGAATTTGGCCGCAACAAGGGGCTTTCCAATGCAATGATGGACCGCCTGATGCTGGATGAACCCCGCATTCAGGGCATTGTTGACGGGTTGCGGTCGGTTGCTTTGCAGCCCGACCCTGTCGGCGCGGTTTTGGCTGAATGGGATATGCCTTCGGGGTTGAATATTCGCCGTGTGGCTACGCCGCTCGGGGTGATTGGCGTGATTTATGAAAGCCGCCCGAATGTTACCGCCGATGCGGGGGGGCTTTGCCTGAAATCAGGCAATGCCGCGATATTGCGCGGCGGCTCTGAAAGTTTCCATTCCAGCACGGCCATCCATGCCTGTCTGGTTTCGGGGCTGCGTGCGGCAGGCCTGCCGGAATCCGCCATTCAACTGGTGCCAACCCGGGATCGGGCCGCGGTTAGCGAAATGCTGACCATGGTGGATTATATCGACGTGATTGTGCCGCGCGGTGGCAAAGGGCTGGTTGGCCTTGTGCAACGCGAAGCCCGCGTGCCGGTTTTTGCCCATCTTGAGGGTATTTGCCATGTCTATGTCGATGGCGCCGCCGATGTGGAAATGGCCCGCAAGGTTGTTTTGAATGCAAAATGTCGCCGCACCGGAATTTGCGGATCAGCCGAAACCGTGCTGATCGACAAAGCGTTTTTTGCCAAACATGCAGCCCCGTTTATTGACGATATGCTGAAAGCGGGGGTTGAAGTGCGCGCTGAAGGTGCCTTGGCAGAACTGACCGGCACAGTTAAAGCCAAGGCTGATGATTTTGGCCAGGAATTTCTGGATATGATCATCGCGGCCAAACTGGTTGACGGTGTGGACCAAGCCATCGAGCATATCCGTATTTTCGGGTCAAACCATACCGATGCGATTATCACGCAAGATGATGCAGTTGCCGCGCGGTTTTTTCAGCGGGTCGATAGCGCGATTTTAATGCGCAATGCCTCAACCCAGTTTGCCGATGGTGGTGAATTCGGCATGGGGGCTGAGATCGGCATTGCCACGGGCAAATTACATGCGCGCGGGCCGGTGGGCGCAGCGCAATTAACCAGTTTCAAATATTTGGTGGTGGGGCAGGGCACAACACGGCCTTAAACCCTATTGTCAAAACTTTGCATGTCTCTGCCATATTTTTGCAATTGGTTCCCCAGTGCCAGCAAAAGTGGCCAAATGAAAACCAATGTTGTAATCCAAAGAATAACACCGAACGATTTTGAAATCGGCACTGCTATCAGCACCAAAAAGAACAGTTCAAAGCTCAGAAGTATTGCAGAAATTCCGCGTGGTGTCGTTTTTGCGAGATTGCGCGTTAACCGATTGTCGATCCAGAAATCAAACAACCGGCCTAATACAAATGCTACCGACGCCAAGACCGAACCGGCCCGCTATCCATATGGACAAAATTTGATCTGCCATAACGCCCGACGCCGCCAGCGTTACAGGCAATTGCTGCAGCTGCCATTTGCGTGGTGCTGCGCGATGACAGGCGCAGATCGGCAGCCATGCCGCGTATGTGGTAAGAATTATTGGCCACACCGCCATTGCGCGCCGCCAACATGGCATTGGTGGCCGGGCTGCGATACCCTGACAGCATCAGGTAAGGCTCCGAGGTTTCCATCAGGCGATGCGAGGCCGCCATGATATCGATATTGCCGGCTGAATAGGTGATTACTTCGTTTTGACGCCAATCGCGCATGAAATTATTGATCTGTTCCATGGCTTCGGGGATGTAATGGCCCTCGATCCAGTAAATCATATCAATGGTTTCAGCGGTTCGCTGGCTGCGCATGGTGATCCGGCGAACATCGCCAGCCCCGCGCAAAACACCGGCTGCGTTTCCGAATACCGGTGCGGCGGTAATTGCTGTTGCTGCAAAAGCACGCATCAAGCCCCGCCGAGAAATTTTACTGCTCTTCATCTAAGACCTGCCTGTCCCGCGTGAAATTGTGGCGCTGGTTTTTATGCGCCGAATTTTTGTAAAATCTTTATGTCATAAAAAGATTCGCGCGCCAAGATTTATTTTAGCAACTGGCGGAACTGCGCTGGTTTTTCCTTATATAACGCACATCTGTATTTTAAGGGTGTATCAGCGCGAAAATCGGGTAGGTTATGTAACAAATGTAACACTATTAGCTCGAAAACCTTCTGTTATTCCGTTACAAAGCTGGATGTTTGTTTTTGCTTCGGCTAATTGCCAGCCATAAAACTACTTTTGGAGATATTATGTTTAGAGATTTTAGAAAATTCACCCTGAAAGCAACGGCGTTTTCATTTATTGCCGCATTTTCCGCAGGGCCTGTTTTTGCGCAAACTGCAGACATACCCCAAGATGTTTTTCTGGAGCAATTGACCGCTACCCAGAATTCAGACCTTTTGGCTTTTTACGAGGCAAATGGTTTGGCGCCGATCTGGGCCGGAAATCCGGCGCGCTTATTGGCATTGGTGACCGCATTGGAAAATTCAGATCGCCACGGCATGCCGGTTGCGGCTTATGACATTGCCGGGTTGGAACAGGCATGGGCCGCATCCGGAACTCCGGATGCCGATGCCGCATTGGAAATTCTGGCGGCAGAGCTTTATGTCGAATTTGCAACCGACTTAACCTCGGGCATTCTGGAACCCTCGGAAGTTGTGGAGGCAATTTTTACGTCGCCTCGTCGTCCTGAAACAGGGCAATTGCTGACGCAGGCCGCCAATAGTTCAGGCAATGGCGATCTTTTCGAAGCGCTGGAGCCAACCGACCCCAGCTATAATGCCCTGCAAGCCGAGCTGGCCCGATTGGAAGCGGTGGTCAGCGCCGGTGGCTGGGGGCCGAAAATTTCTGATGGGCGCACCATTCGCGCGGGCCATAGCGGTGCGCGGGTATTGGCCATTCGCCAACGCCTGAATAATCTGGGATACGAGGGCGCAAGCGGTGTTTCCGATGTTTATGACGCTGATCTTGTTATGGCGATGCAAGCCTTTCAAAGCGATAATGCACTGGATGCGGACGGCATTGTCGGCCCCAAAACATTGCTGGCACTAAATTCCGACCCAAGCGAACAAATGCGGCAGGTTATTGTCAATCTGGAGCGCCGTCGCTGGTTGAATTATGATCTGGGTGACCGGCATATTTTTGTTAATCAGGCGGCTTTCCTTGGCTATGTGATGGATTTCGGGTTGCCGACTTTGGTAACGCGGGTTGTGGTTGGCAAAACCGGAGACATATTCCAAACCCCTGAATTTAATGACAATATGTCCCATATGGTGGTAAATCCCAGCTGGAATGTGCCCCAAAGCATCGCCACACGCGAATATCTGCCACAGCTTTTGCGTGACCCCAGCGTGCTGGCACGGCAAAATTTTGTGATGCAGGTGCGCGGCACCGGTGCCGTGGTCGATGCAAGACTGATTGATCTTTCGCAATATTCGGCAAACAATTTTCCGTTTGTGTTGCGCCAGCGCCCGGGCAGTAATAACGCGCTTGGCAAGGTTAAATTCATGTTCCCGAACCGGCATAATATTTATTTGCACGATTCACCGGCCAAATCTTTGTTTACCCGCGATACCCGTGCCTATAGCGCCGGTTGTGTTCGGGTTCAGCGTCCGTTTGATCTGGCCTATACCTTGCTTGCGCCACAAGAAGCCGATCCGGAAACCGCATTCCAATCCATTTTAAGAACCGGTCGCGAAACCCAGGTTAATCTGGAAAAGAAAGTGCCTATTTACCTGACTTACCAAACGGTTTTTCTCGATCAGGATGGCGAATTGGCGTATCGGGTCGATATTTATGGCCGCGACAAGCCCATTTTCGATGCTTTGGCCCTTGCAGGGGTTTCACTTGGCGGTGTTGAGGGCTAAACACATTCATAACAGCGCGATTGTCGCGCCGTTATGAAATTGGGGCAAAAATGGCATATACTGTTTCCGAATTGGCCGATGCGCTTGATGCCGAAGCCGTGGGCGACCTGTCTTTGCTGCTTAACAGCCCCAACCAGCCCGAACTGGCCAGGCCGGATCAAATCGCCTTGGCCATGGACCCGGTTTTCGCTGAAAAAATAAAACACGGTTCAGCGCGGGTGGCGCTGTTGTGGCAGGGCGCGGATTGGCAAGGCTTTGGCCTCAAAGCTGCAATTTTTGTTAAACGGGCGCGTTTTGCCATGGCAGGTATGAATGCAATGTTTGAAAAACGCCCGATTGCGCCGGTTGGGATACATCCATCTGCAATTATCTCGGATACTGCTGTAATTGGCAAAAATGCCTCGGTGGGTGCATTTGTGATTGTCGAAGACGGGGTTCGTATTGGCAGAAATGCGCGGATATTATCCCATTGCACCATTGCCGCAGAAACACGTATTGGCGATGATTGCCTGTTATACCAGGGCGTGCGTCTTGGCAGCCGTATTACCATTGGCAACGGGTTTATTGCCCAGCCCAATGCGGTGATCGGCAGTGACGGGTTTTCGTTTGTCAGCCCTGAAACCGGTATTGTCGATATTGCAAGGGCAGGGCAACAACCCAAAAGTGCGGGTTCGGGCAACAATGCTTATGCCCGTATCAATTCTTTGGGCGGGGTAACCATTGGCAACAATGTCGAAATCGGAGCCGGATCAGCAATTGACCGTGGCACGATCGTAGATACCATAATCGGTGACGGCACCAAACTGGATAACCTTGTGCAAATCGCTCATAATGTAAAACTGGGTAAAAACTGCCTTATTTGCGCGCAAGTCGGCATTGGCGGCAGTGCGGTGATTGGTAACGGCACGGTTCTTGCCGGTCAGGTCGGCGTAGCTGATAATATAACCGTTGGTAAAAATGTAGTTGCGGCCGGAAAATCGGGGATTTCATCAAACGTGCCGCCCAACCGGTTTATCATGGGAAATCCTGCCATCAAAATGGATGCCAATATTGCCAGTTACAAAGCCTATCGGCGTTTACCCAAATTGGCTGCAAAAGTCGAAAACTTGCAGAAACAGGTTTCAAAAATTGTGTCAAAGGATTAAGTCAATCTTATCACATAAAAAAGAGGTTGAAATGTCCGACAGTGTCAAGACCAAGGTTATCGCCATCATTGCCGAACAGGCGATGCTTGACATAACAGAGGTCTCGCTGGACGCGAGCCTTGATGATCTGGGAGTTGACTCCCTTGGCCTTGTCGAGGCGGTTTTTGCCATCGAGGAAGAATTCGATGTGCAGGTGCCTTTTAATGCCAATGAAACTGAAAATGCCGACTTTGATATTTCGACGGTAAAATCAATGATAGCTGCGGTTGAAAAACTTGTGGCGGAGGCCTGATTGGTGGTCAAACGGGTTGTTATTACCGGACAAGGCGCGATTTCCTCGCTGGGGTTAAATGCTGATGCCACCCTAAGCGGTATGCGAGAGGGCAGGTTGGGGATTTCGGATCTCGAGTTTCGCGACGTAGAGCGCCTGTCGATCAGAATTGGCGGGCAAATCAAGAATTTTGATGCCCAAAGCCATTTTACCCGCCAGCAAATATCTCTTTTTGACCGTTTCACCCAGTTTGCAGTGCTGGCCGCAGCCGAGGCCATTGCCCAGTCCGGCCTTGAATTCACCCCGGAGCTGTCGGAAAAGTCAGGGGTTATTCTGGGCACATCCGGTGGCGGTTTGCAAACCCAGGATGATAATTTCCGGTTGGTATACCAGGAAGGCAAAAACCGCGTGCATCCGTTTATTGTGCCGCGCCTGATGAATAACGCTGCTGCCAGCCATGTTTCCATGATCTATAACCTGACCGGTCCGACCTTTACGGTGGCGACAGCCTGCGCATCAAGCAACCACGCGATGGGGCAGGCGTTTCATATGATCCGCGCCGGTATGACCGATGTGATGCTAACCGGCGGTAGCGAATCTATGTTGTGTTTTGGCGGCATCAAGGCTTGGGAAGGGCTGCGCGTGATGTCAAAAGACGCCTGCCGGCCATTTTCAGCAGACCGTAACGGCATGGTGCAAGGCGAAGGTGCTGCCGTGTTTGTGTTCGAGGAATTTGAACACGCAAAAGCACGTGGCGCAAATATTCTGGCTGAGGTTGTCGGCTTTGCCATGTCATCGGATGCCAGTGATATTGTTATGCCCAACAAAGACGGGGCCAAACGGGCTATTTCGGGTGCTTTGCGTGATGCTGGGCTTAATGTTGACGATATCGGCTATATCAATGCCCATGGCACCGGCACCACGGCCAATGACAAAACCGAATGTCAGGCAGTAAACGAGATATTTGGCGACCATGCAAAAAATCTGCGTATGTCCTCGACAAAATCCATGCATGGGCACCTTATCGGGGGCACCGGCGCGGTGGAACTGCTGGCTTGTATTATGGCACTGCGCGAAGGGGTGATCGCGCCAACCGTTAGCCATCGTGTATCTGACCCGGATTGCCAAATGAATGTGGTGCCCAATGTGGCGCAACAGGCCAAAATCACCGCCACGCTTTCCAATGCATTTGCTTTTGGCGGCTTGAATGCGGTGATTGCCTTGCGGGCTGCGCCCTGATTCTGCTTGCAATGAAAAAGGGCGCGCATCAAATGCACGCCCTTTGGGTGGTTTTGCTATTTGGTGGTTAACGCGCCATCAAATCATCAAAGGCATCGGTAAAACCGGTCAATGATATAGACGCGCGGATTTCTTTGGTTTGGTCAACAATGGCATACAGGCTTAAATATGCCGAATTACCGGCTTTCATGGCGTCTACCTGGCCTGCTGTCATACCGAACCGTGCGTAACAGCCTGCGCGATCACACCAGCTATAGGGATAAGCTGCCGGAACTCCGTCATCAACGCCCATGGTCACACCGCGCGGCAACAGGGTCAAAAGCGGGGTAACCACGCTGGCACCCAATAATGCGGCAGAGCCTTCGGGCAGGGGTTGCAGGCTGATATTGGCTATTTCATTACCTTCGGAATCAAAACCGGCCTGGAACATGCGACAATTATTTCCCTCGGGCGCGCAGCGGACTTGCCAATCACCATGACGGGCAACCACACCGTTTGCTTCATCGGCCAATGCTTCGGCCGTTGGGAAATTCTGGTCCGCCGTGGCAGCATCTTGGGCCAATACCGGAGCAACGGCCAAGGCCGCCAGAAATGTAAGGATCGATGTAATTTTTAGACGCATTTGGCTACTCTCTTTTATCTGGTTGGGTTTCCTGTTGCAAACAGGTGTCAGGAATGCCGGCTTATGTCAATGTTTCTGAAAAATTTGCGCAGCATATCGCCCAATTTGCCGCAAATTTTGGGCTTTGAATTCAGGCCATAGCCTGTAAACTCAAGTCATAGAAATACAGGGGATTTCCATGGGAAATGATAAAATCTTTATTGGTGGCGGCGGGCTGGATTACGGCGAGGCTCAGGCAATGTTGCTGAAATACGCAAACCGGCATGGGCTGATCGCGGGCGCAACCGGCACCGGCAAAACCGTTACCCTGCAAATTCTGGCTGAAAGCTTTTCAAATGCCGGTGTTCCGGTGTTTCTAGCCGATGTCAAAGGAGATTTATCGGGCATGGCCGTGCCCGGTTCGCAAGCTCATAAATTGCACGAAAAACTGCTGTCGCGTGCCAAAACCATTGGCTTTGAAGATTACGGATACAATGATTTTCCCGTGACATTCTGGGATTTATTTGGCGAAAAGGGCCATCCGGTCCGCACCACGATTTCCGAAATGGGGCCGCTGTTGCTTTCACGCTTGCTGGAGCTTTCCGAGGCGCAAGAGGGCGTGTTGAACATCGCGTTTCGCATGGCGGATGAACAGGGTATGTTGTTGCTGGACCTGAAAGACCTGCAATCCCTGCTGGTTTGGCTGGGCGAAAATGCCAGCGATATTGGCCTGCGCTATGGCAATATTTCCAAAGCCTCGATCGGGTCGATCCAGCGACGATTGTTGGTGCTTGAAAACCAAGGCGCTGCGCAGTTTTTTGGCGAACCGGCCTTGCAGCTGGAAGACATGATCGCCACCACGCCGGATGGTCGGGGCAGGGTGAATATTCTGGCCGCTGACCGCCTGATGTCTTCGCCGCGCCTGTATGCCACCTTTTTGCTTTGGCTATTGTCCGAGCTGTTTGAAAACCTGCCCGAGGTCGGCGACCCAGATAAACCCAAATTTGTGTTCTTTTTTGACGAGGCGCATCTGTTGTTTGACGATGCCCCCAAAGCCATGATCGACAAGGTCGAACAGGTGGCAAGGTTGATCCGTTCAAAAGGTGTCGGGGTCTATTTTATCACGCAGCAACCCGATGATGTGCCATCCGACATTCTGGGCCAGCTTGGTAATCGGGTGCAGCATGCGTTGCGGGCCTATACACCGCGTGATCAAAAAGCCCTGCGCGCGGCGGCTGAAACCTTTCGTCCCAACCCTGAATTTGATACCGAAACTGCCATTAAAGAGGTCGGCGTGGGCGAGGCTGTGGTTTCGTTCCTGATGAAAAAAGGCGTGCCATCGGTGGTGGAGCGCACCTTGATTCGCCCGCCATCATCGCGGCTTGGGCCAATTAGCATGGAGGAGCGCAAGGTAGTGATGGCCAAGTCCCCATTGGGGGCAGCATATGACACAGCTATTGATCGCGAAAGTGCCTTTGAAATTCTGGCTAAACGCGCCAATCCCGAGCCGGAGCCAACTGCTCAGGAAGCCCCGCGAGAATTTGGCTCGGCACGCCGTTTTTCCGGCGGAACGGCTTGGGGAAAACCCAAAAAATCATCCAGTCGGGGTGACAGCCCCGCGCAAGCCTTTACCAAATCGTTTTCGCGTTCTTTTGGCACCCAGATGGGCAATAAATTTGCCCGCGGGTTGCTTGGCAGCATCTTTAAGCGCTAGATTTTGCGCAATTTCAGACTGGTAATTCGGTTGACCTCGCGGGTCAGCACCTCAAATCGTATGCCCTGAAAGGAAAAAACCTGCCCTTCAGCCGGAATCATCTGGGCCTCGTGAATGACCAGTCCGGCCACCGTATTGGCGTTATCATCCGGCAGGTTCCATTCGCATTCGCGGTTCAGGTCGCGAATGGTCATGGCCCCGTCGACCACAATCGACCCATCGGTTTCACGCTGAAAATCATCTTCGTCAACATCATGTTCATCGGCAATTTCACCCACGATTTCTTCCAGAATATCCTCAAGCGTGATCAAGCCCTGCAATGACCCATATTCATCCACCACCAGCGCAAAATGCACTTTGCGGCGCAAAAATTCGCGCATCTGGTCATCAAGCGTAGTGGTTTCGGGCACAAAATACGGGTCTCGGGCGATTGACATAACGTCAATATCCTTAAGGCTTTGGGGGTCACCCATCAACCCGTCCACGACGCGCATCAAGTCTTTGGTATGCATCACGCCGATCACGTTTTCAGGTTCATCACGAAAAATCGGGATACGGGTATGGGTGGATTGAAAACACTGTGACAGAATATCTTTGGTAGGCGCATCTGCGTCGATCATTTCAATATCGGATCGATGCAGCATAATTTCGTCAACTTCGCGCAGCTTCAGGTCAAGCGCGCCCAGCAATCTGTCGCGGTCGTCTTTTTGAACCATGCCTTCGGAATGGTGCAGCGAAATTGCGCCTTTGATTTCCTCATGGGCGGCCAGAAAACTGGTGCCTGGGTCAATATTAACCCCGACTGCGCGCAGCAACAGCCGCACCAAAGCCCGAATAACCGTAACAACCGGCGATAAAAACCAGACGATCGGCGCCACAATCCGTGACACCAGACTGGCGGCCTTTTCGGGGTTGGTTATGGCATAGGTTTTGGGCAGCACCTCGGCAAAAATCAGCACCAGAAGGGTCATGACCAAAGTTGCCACCGCAATGCCGTTTACCCCGTAAAGCAGGGTAAACAGGCTGGTCGCCAGCGAGGTTGCCAGAATATTAACCAGATTATTACCCAGCAAAACCGAACCGATCAGCCGTTCGCTGTCTTCGGTCAGTTTCAGCGCCCGTTCCGCACCTTTGGAGCCAGCTTTGGATAAGCTGTGCAATTTGGCGCGGTTTGCCGCGGTAAGCGCGGTTTCGGATCCCGAGAAAAAGGCAGATAGCACCAGCAAAACAGCGATCGCGGTGCCGATGCCCCATACCATTGCTCCTACGTTTACAACTTCGACAGTTTCGCCGCCCATCCGGTTTTTCTCCTTATGAATTCCCGCAAGCTGCCAATATGGTGGTTTTCGCCGGTTTTCGCAAGCGGGGCTTGGGGGTATTCAAGGTTTTGCCAAAGGGTGTTTTTCCAGAACAAGCGCCTTCAGGCGCTCATCCAGCACATGGGTATAGATTTCGGTGGTGGAAATATCGGAATGGCCCAGCAACATTTGAATGGTGCGCAGGTCGGCTCCGTTAGCCAAAAGATGGGTGGCAAAGGCATGGCGCAGGCTGTGGGGCGATATTTTCGATGGGTCCAGCCCTGCTTGCGCCGCAAGTTGCTTTATCAAAGTGAAAAACTGAATCCTGCTGAAATGCCCGATTTTGGAGCCGTTAGGAAATAGAAAGACTGATGACTTACGGTTTTCGGCCATTTTGGCATCCCGCACAGCCAGCCAATCTTGTGTTGAACTTCGCGCATCGGCCGATAACGGCACCATACGTTCGCGTCCGCCCTTACCGCGCACCAAAATCATTTCAGGGTTGCCGCGCACCGAGGCAACCGGCAAGGAAACCAGTTCGCTAACCCGCATTCCTGTGGCATAAAGCAAATCCAGCAAACAAATATTGCGGCAACGATCGAATTGGGTCCGCCCTGAATTTCTGGTCGCCTTCAAAAGCCTGTCCACATCTTTTTCGCGAATGATAACCGGCAGTTTTTTTAGGGAGCCGGGACCTTTGATTTGCCCTGCGGGATCATCGGGCCTGAATCCTTCGTGAAAGGCAAATCTATAAAACTGTTTGATTGTTGACAGGTTTCGCGCACGGGTTGCTGTGGCATAGCCGGCAGCATCCAGCCCCAGCAAAAATTCCTCGATATCTGCACGGGTGGCTGTTTCCGCGCTTAGGGCTTTGCAAGAAAGATGTGTGCAAAATTTTTCAAGGTCTTTGCAATAGGCCAGCAACGTATTGTTGGCAGTGTCATTTTCGGCTTGTGTTGCCTCGAGGAAAACCGGAATCCACGGGTGGGTCATGGCATTTCGGTCAGCAGCATTTGAATGGCAATTCGCCTTGCTGCATTATCCAGCCCTGCTTTTTGCAACAGGAAAAGACCCTCGTGGATATTGGCGGGTTCGCCATCGGCGCCCTGAGCCAACAGCCCAAGCGCCACAAGAACAGCTGCGCCTATCTGCCCGCTTTCAATCAGTTCCAGATTATAGGAAAATTCCCCCAAAGCCGGTATTTGGTCGGCAAATGCGGCAAAAACGGCATTCAGCAGCGGGTCTTCATAGGGGTTAAGGCCCAATACGGGGATTTGGCTGGCCAATATGCGCGCCATTTCAATTCTATCTGAATCCGGATCGGTGGTTTCAACCCAGGCAGAAACCGGGATGCCTTGTAGTAACAAAAGCGTTTGAACCATGGTTGAAGCGCTTTCAAGGTCGGGGCTTTTGGGGTAATGCGCCAGTGCATCGGAATATTCTGCCGCCAATGCGGGCAACAGGCCAACATTGGCCATTTCATCAAAGGCCTGTTTTATGGCATCGGCCAAGGCGATATCATCCCCTTCAATCAAGGCCCGATCCAGCTGTTGCACAACATTTGCGCGTTCCCATATGCCGCCCGAAGACGCAGGGTGACCACCACGATAGGCAGCAAATAACAGCGATGTGGGAATGGCGGCAGATTGCACCAGCCGCTCGGCGGCCTCCATGCGCCGACGTTGGGGGACGTTCAGCTTCAGGTCAACCGCAAGAAAGGTCAACGGCAAAGGGCTGGGGCGCGGCAGGGCCAATGCCTCGCGCAGGGCAAAGTCAACCGGTGTAAACGGGTCGGGGATGGCGGTTTCGCGGTCATGGCCAAAAAGATCGGGATCCAGGAACCGGATCAATAATTCTTCGCGCAGCGGTTCCAGATCGCCAATACTGGCGGAAAGCGAAAGGGTAATGGCAGCCGCATTCCAGTCGCCTCCGCGGGCCAGACAAACCACTCTGGTTGCGACATCATCGGTTAGATCAGGGCGTTCTGCCAATTTTGCGCAAACCGCACGGGTGCGATTGGCCATAATTGACACATCGAACCATAGCTTGAAAATTTCGGGCTCGGTAACACCGGCCAGATTGATTAGGGTTTCTGCTTCGTCGAGGGCGCCGATTTTCATTAGTAAATCAATGCGGGTCAGCAAAGGCGAAACCTGTTCACTTGTTCCCAACGGGGGATCTGCCTGCGCCAATAACAGATTGCGAAACAGGCTGTGTAATTCGGGCACGCCGGCCGGTTTGTGGTTTTGTAGGGCTTTGATCACCTGATCTGCGGGCATATCCCCCCAAAGCCGCGCAGGAAAACCGGTGATTTCAGGCGACAAAAGCCCCGCTGCATCGCGACTGACCAGATCAAGCGAGCTGCTAAAGATGCTGCTGCCAAGTCTTGTACTTGATGGGCTTGGTGGCGCAATTACAAAATTCGGCGGCTGTGACAGGCTTTCGCTTAGCCAGTCGATGGCGCTTAGGGGGGCCTCGGCCATGGCGGCCTGTGCGCTTAACAACAGGGCTGAAAGCACACGCATGGGTCAGGTTCCGTTGGGTGTTACCGAAATAACAACTTCTTGGCTGGGGGGGGGCAGGTCAAAAAGCACCGCATAACCGGCAATGACAACTGCAAGCAATATTGCCAATATCAATAAATATTTAATCAGGCGGTAAATCATCCGCTGCCTTTCTGCAAAATGCCGTTTCGGGCTTTGCCTTGCTCTGCCACAATGCTACACCGATTATTATTTTGGTGCTTTTGTCCTTATTAGCGCGATTTTGCCCCACCAGCAATCACTTGCAACGGAAAGTTTTCAAATTGTCCAGCCATCGGCGAAATCCTACTACCAAGACCCTTGTTCTGGTCGGGCTTATGGGGGCCGGTAAATCCACTGTTGGTCGGCGCCTGGCCGATAGGCTTGGCATGACATTTGTTGATGCGGATGATGAAATTATTGCAGCGGCCGGCCTGCCGATTGCGGAAATTTTTGCCAGATATGGCGAACAGCATTTTCGCGAGGGTGAAGAGCGGGTGATCGAGCGTTTGTTAAACGGCCCCCCTTGTGTTTTATCAACCGGCGGCGGCGCATTTATGTCAACAAAAACCCGTAAGCTCATTAAATCAAAGGCAATTTCAATTTGGTTAAGCGCTGATCTGGAAACGCTTTGGCTGCGGGTTGCTGGCAAACCCGGACGGCCGTTATTACAACAAGAAAATCCCAAACAGGTGCTGCACGGGCTTTTGATGGCGCGCGATCCGGTATATGCATTGGCCGATATCACCGTAGAAAGCAAAATGGCAAACCCGCATGAAGCCGTAGTAGACGATATTGTTGCCAGCCTTGGCAGAAAGCAAAACCATGCCCCTTGAAACTCTTTCTGTAGATCTGCCAAAGCGCAGCTATGACATTAAAATCGGTCCCGGCCTATTGGGCCAATCCGGTGCGCTGATCGCGCCGCTTCTGAAACGAAAACAAGTGTTTGTGCTGACCGACAAAACCGTTGCAGCCTTGCATCTGGATGGTTTACGTGACGGGTTATCGGCGCAAGGTATCAAAATGTCGGCTTTGGCCTTGCCTGCAGGCGAAAAAACCAAAGGCTGGGCGGGGCTGGAAAAAGCAGTTGAATGGCTGATTGAGCAGCGGGTTGAACGCAATGATATGGTGGTGGCCTTTGGTGGCGGCGTGATCGGGGATTTGGCTGGTTTTGCAGCGGCTATTTTGCGGCGCGGGGTTGAGTTTATTCAAATTCCAACGTCGTTATTGGCGCAAGTGGACAGCTCGGTTGGCGGCAAAACCGGCATAAATTCTGTGCAAGGCAAAAACCTGATCGGGGCGTTTCACCAACCGCAACTGGTTTTGGCAGATACGGATGTGCTAACGACTCTTGATCCGCGCCAGTTTTTATCGGGCTATGGCGAGGTAATCAAATACGGCATGCTGGGCGATGCCGGCTTTTTTGAATGGCTGGAGAAAAACGGCCCGTCCATGGCGGCAGGGGATCAAGCCAGCCGCATTCATGCCATCCGCCGGTCTTGCGAAATGAAAGCCGCAATCGTGGCGCGCGATGAAAAAGAACATGGCGAGCGGGCATTACTTAATTTGGGCCATACCTTTGGCCATGCATTAGAGGCCGCCACCGGATATTCTGATCGGTTGCTGCACGGAGAAGGCGTGGCAATTGGCTGTGCGCTGGCGTTCGAGCTGTCGCAGCGTTTGGGATTATGCGCGCAAGAAGACCCAAGCCGGGTGCGCGC